>DATLII010000524.1:0-3697 GCA_035539495.1 Dongiaceae bacterium | reverse complement strand
GTGATTTGGGAAGATCCGTTTAAGAAACCCTGTTACCTGTTCGCGCTGGTCGCGGGCGATCTGGCGGTGGTGGAGGATCGTTTTACTACCATGTCCGGCCGCGACGTGTTGTTGCAGATTTTTGTCGAGCCCCACGATCTGGACAAATGCGATCACGCCATGTTGTCGCTGCAAAAATCCATGCGCTGGGACGAGGAAGTGTATGGCCGCGAATACGATCTGGATATTTATATGATCGTCGCGGTGTCCCATTTCAATATGGGTGCGATGGAAAACAAGGGGCTGAATGTTTTCAATACCTCCTGCGTGCTGGCAAACGCCGCTACCACCACTGACGCCGGTTTCCAACGAGTGGAAAGTGTAATTGCCCACGAATATTTCCATAATTGGAGCGGCAACCGCGTCACCTGCCGTGACTGGTTTCAGCTCAGTCTGAAAGAAGGCTTCACTGTTTTCCGCGATCAGGAATTTTCCGCCGACATGGGATCGCGCATAGTGAATCGCATTGATGATGTGGCGATGCTGAAAACGGTGCAGTTTGCCGAGGACTCCGGCCCGATGGCGCACCCGGTGCGGCCCGACAGCTATATCGAGATCAACAATTTCTACACCACCACCGTGTATGAAAAAGGCGCGGAAGTGGTGCGCATGATTCATCAATTGGTGGGCCCTGAAGGATTCCGTCAAGGCACGGATCTGTATTTTGGGCGTCACGACGGTCAGGCGGTGACGTGCGACGATTTCGTGAAAGCCATGGAAGATGCCAACAGTATCGACCTGAGTCATTTTAAATTGTGGTACTCGCAAGCCGGTACGCCGAAGATCAAAGCCAAAGGCAAATACGACAGTGCCAACGGCTGGTATGAATTGACGCTGGAGCAGAACACACCGCCCACGCCGGGTCAGCCCAACAAAAAGCCGCTGCATATTCCCGTCGCCGTCGGCCTGCTGGATGCGATTGGCCGCGATCTGCCGCTGCAATTGTCTGATGGCACCACGCTGGATCCCGCCAACCCCGTGCTCGAGCTGAAAGAGGCGTCGCAGAAATTCACCTTCGTGAATGTGAAACAGAAACCGGTGCCGTCGATCCTGCGCGGTTTTACTGCGCCGGTGAAACTGGAATGCGAGTTGGGCCGTGATGAGCTGGCGTTCCTGATGTCCCACGACAACGACGGTTTCAATCGCTGGGATGCCAGCCAGCAGTTGGCAGTGCAGGTGTTGTGCGATCGGATCGCGGCCTATAACCAGAAGGCGCAGCCCAAACTGGATCCCCAGTTGCTGCAGGCGTATTCCCGCTTGTTAGCTGATGAATCGCTGGATCAGTCCATGGTGGCGCGTATGTTCGAATTGCCATCGGAATTGTACTTGGCGGAATTGTTGCCGCGGCCGGTGGATGTGGACGGCATTCACCACGCGCGCCAAGGTTTGCGCAAAGCGTTGGCGGAAGCATTGCGGCCGGCATTGCTGGAGACCTTCCACCGCACTGCACAGCAAGGGCCTTATGAATATTCCGATGCAGCCGTGGCCCGTCGCAGTCTGCACAATAGCTGCCTGAGTTACCTGATGATGCTGGAAGACGATGAGGTGACGCAGCTGTGTCTCACGCAGTATCAGCAGGCGAACAATATGACGGAGCAGCTTGCGGCGTTTCGCGGCTTGGTGCATTCCAGTCGCGCAGAAAAAGCCGATGTGATCGCGGATTTCTATCAACGTTGGCAGCGAGAAGCATTGGTAGTGGATCAGTGGTTCACCGTGCAGGCGGTGGCACCTCAGTCTGATACGCTGCCGCAAGTGGAAAAATTGTTGCAGCATGCGGCGTTCGAAATCACCAATCCCAACAAGGTGCGCGCATTGATCGGCTCGTTCTGCAATGCGAACGCAGTGAATTTCCACCGCGCCGACGGTGAGGGCTATCGCTTTCTGGCGGACCGCATTATCGAGCTCAACCGCATCAATCCGCAGATCGCGTCGCGCATGGCCACACTGTTAACCCGTTGGGCCAACTACGATGCCGGGCGTGCCGAGAACATTCGTAACCAGTTGCAGCGCATCAAGGCCGAGCCGCTGTCACCGGATGTATACGAAGTGGTGACCAAGGCGCTGAATCAATAAGTCGGCGCGGGTAAATCACCGTTGTAGCTGCCATCACTCGACACCGCTGCGTCGGAATTTACCGGCGCAGCGGCGATCACCATCTAAATTCCTGTCTTCTTAGCAGCTTTCGATATTTGTGACAGCAGAGTGCTTTCGCTATTTTATGGCGTCTTTTTGCCCAGCCTGCCTGTCAACTCTCTGGCGCTACGCTGGTGTTTTGCGATTTTCGCGCTTAACTGTTTAATCAAACCTGGATTTTTTCTTGATCGGGCCTGATGTTTCGCGGTCCGCGACAGGTTTTTGATTATGGCCATTTCTTTATTGAGGAAGCCCCGTGATGTGGAAATGCAGTATTGCAGCCGTGGTTGCAGCAGGTCTGGCCTGGTCGGTCTCCGCCTGGGCACAGGTGACGCCGCAGGAAGCGCAGCAGTTGGGCACCACATTGACGCCCTACGGCGCCGAAAAAGCAGGTAATGCCGACGGCAGCATTCCGGCTTGGGATGGCGGCATCACCAAGGATCGCATTCCGGCTGCTTACAACCGTCCGGGCATGCATCATCCTGATCCGTTTGCGTCGGACCAGATGCTCTACAAGGTCACCGCGCAAAACATGGCGCAATACGCTGACCGCCTGCCAGAAGGCATAAAAGGCCTGCTGAAAACCTACCCCGACACGTTTTACCTGCCTGTGTACCCCAGCCATCGTTCCGCGTCGGCGCCGCAATGGGTGTACGACAACATCAAAAAGAACGCGGTCAGCGCGGAACTCACTCACGATGGCAATGGCTTCAAGAATGCCTACGGCGGTGTCGCGTTTCCGATTCCGAAAAATGCCAGCGGCCAAGTCGATCCGCTGATGATTCTGTGGAATCACCTGACCCGCTGGCGCGGTATTTATGCGGTGCGCGAATCCTCCGATGCTGCAGTGCAGGCGAATGGTTCCTACAGCTTGATCACCAGCCACCAGGAAGCGGACTTTCTGTATTACCACCGCGATGGCCGTTTCGATCAGCTCAACAATCGCTTGCTGTATTACACCGCGTTCATCACCGCACCGGCGCGCCTGGCGGGTAATGCGGTGTTGGTCCATGAATCCCTGGACAGCGTGGCCGAGCCGCGCAATGCCTGGGGTTATAACGCTGGTCAGCGCCGGGTACGGCGTGCGCCCATGGTGGCCTATGACACACCGGTGGCGCCGGCGGATGGACTGATCACCACCGACGATGTCGACATGTTCAACGGCGCGGCGGATCGTCATGCGTGGAAATTTATCGGCAAAAAAGAACTGCTGATTCCATACAACAATTACCGGCTCAATTCCCGCGACATTACCTATGACAAGCTATTGCAACCGGGCCATGTGAACCCTGAAGTCACCCGTTTCGAACTGCATCGGGTGTGGGTAATCGAAGGCACGTTGAAGTCGGGCACGCGGCATGTGTATGGTCGCCGTACCCTGTATCTGGACGAGGATAGCTGGAATATCGTGGCGGCGGACCTGTATGACATCCGCGGCAACCTTTGGCGCGTCAGCCTGTCGTATCTGATGAACTACTATGAAGTGCCGGTGTTGTGGACGGCGCTGGACGTTTATCATGATCTG
>DATLII010000523.1:0-18509 GCA_035539495.1 Dongiaceae bacterium | reverse complement strand
GAATTAATGCAGGCAGCCAATCATCTGAAAGAGGATCTGCTGCAGGACTACCCCGGCCTGACTCTGCATTTCAACGGTGATGTGGCGATCGAGGATGCGATTCTGCAAGTCACCATGGAAGACATGCTGTGGGTGAATCCGTTGGTCTTCATCACGATCTTCCTGCTGGTGGGTGTGTTCTTGCGTTCGCGGGTGGCGATTGTTTCCACCGTGGCGGTGGTGGGGATTTCCACATTTATTTCGATGGGCATCCTGGTGATGCTGGGTTTCGACATCAACCCAATCACCATGATGGCGCCGGCGGTGATCATGGTGCTGGCGGTGCTCGACAGTGTGCACATCATGACGCAGTACATTATCAATTTGGGCGAAGGCATGGAAAAGACCAAGGCCATGATGTCGAGCCTGAAGAAAAATGCCAGCCCGGTATTCTGGACCAGCGCCACTGACGCGGTGGGTTTTTTGTCGATGAATTTCGGTGATTCGCCACCGTTCCGCGACATGGGCAACATGGCCTCTATCGGGGTGATGATCGCGTTTGTCGTGACGTACACAGTCCTGCCCGGTGTTGCACTGCTGTTCTCGGACAAGATCGAAGCGAAGCCACTGGTGTTGGCAGAAATGATGCGCAAGCTGACGGGTGCGGTGCTGCGGATTCACGGTGTGGTGCTGTGGGGTGTGCTGGCGGGAATTGCTTACATGGCCTACTGCATTCCCGAGTTGAACGTGAACGATGACCTGTCCACCTATTTTGACGATTCGCTGGAAATCCAGGATTCGCTGAAATTCGCTCGGCAGAATATTGAAGGCGTGCAGTACATTCTCTACTCCGTAGGCGGTGAGCGGGCGGGGCAGGTGAATGAACCGGAATTCCTGCATCAGACCGAGCAGTTTGAGCATTGGCTGGAACAGCAGCCGGAAGTCAGTGGTGTCGACAGCTATCTGGATTTGCTGCGTCGGATCAATCAGGCGATGCATAACGACGATCCTGCTGAATCGCGCCTGCCAGATGATCGTGCGTTGGCAGCGCAATATCTGCTGCTGTATGAAATGTCATTGCCGGAAGGGATGGATCTGACTCGCGATTTGAGTGAAGACCGATCGTCATTGCGGATGGTGGTGAATGTACGCAAGAGCGACAACCAGACGCTGATTGGATTGGAACGACGCGCCGAGCAATGGTTGCAGCAGAACCAACCTACATTGAAAGTGGAAGGAACCAGTGAGCTGCTGATGTTCGCTCACATGGGTACCAGCATTATCCTGAGCATGATGGACGGCTCCCTGTTCACGCTGATTTTTGTCACCGCGATGATGATGATCGGGCTGCGTTCCTTCAAGTTCGGCTTGATCAGCATGATTCCCAACGTCGCGCCGCCGATTGTGATCTACGGTTTGTGGACCCTGACGGTAGGGCAGGTCAATCACGCGGTCGCCATGACGTTCAGTATCACCATGGGATTGATCGTGGATGACACCATTCATCTGATGAGCAAATACCTGAATGGTCGTCGGGAAGGCTTGAGCCCCGAACAGGCCATCGCGGAATCACTAGCTACGTCAGGTGCCGCTGTTGTGGTGAGTTCACTGACATTGGGCGCCGGCTTCCTGCTGCTGTCGCTGTCGCGTTTTACGGTGAACGACACGCTGAGCATCATGACCGCGGGCATCATTTTCATGGCGCTGTTATTCGATTTGATTTTCTTGCCGGTGCTGCTCGTGCAGTTGGACCGGTTCCTCACTGGGCGCAATCCGGTTCCCGCGTTGGCGAACCCGGATGCGTCTGCCTGACTATTTGCTTAGTTGTTTGCCGAAGGAGTTGCTTATGCCGGGTAGCCGATTTGAAAGTATTGGCGTGCATTTGCCAGAGAAGGAAGTGAGCACCGCCGAATTGATCGCCCGTATGGACATCACGCCAATGTTCGATCTGGAGAAACTCACCGGCGTGTCGAAACGACGTTGGCGGGCGGAGGATGACGACTCGCAAACTCTTGCAGTGGCGGCGGCGAAACGTTGTCTGGCGGCGTCGCAGTTGGATGTATCCGATCTGGATGTGTTGATCTTCACTTCAATTACGCGCTTTCGTGATGGTCTATCATTCTGCGCTGAGCCGGCCATGAGCCTGACATTGAAACAGGAGCTGGGCTTTCGCGCCGATGCATTGAATTTTGACATCACCAATGCTTGTGCCGGCATGATGACCGGTGTGCAGATCCTGGACGCGATGATTCGCAGCGGTGCCGTGCGCAACGGCATGGTCCTGAGCGGTGAATGCATTACGCCGATTTCGGAAACGGCTATCAAGGAAATTCGCGATCCCATCGATGCCCAGTTTGCGTCGCTCACTGTAGGTGATTCCGGCGCGGCCATCATCATGGAAGCGTCCAGTGGTGAAGACGGTGTTGAATTCATTGACCTGTTCACTTCATCGCGTTTCGCCGATCTCTGTTTCGGCATGCCCAGCGATCGCAATGCCGGTGTGGCCATGTACACCAAGGCGATGGAAATTCACGCTGAAGTGATTCAGCGTTTACCGGATACGTTGGGTTACTACAGTGATCTCATGAACTTGACCGCAACTGATTTTGACGCAGTGATTCCCCACCAGACCTCCAAGCGCGCCATTAGGTCAGCGTTGGAATTATGTGAGGTTTCCTTCGGTAAGTTGCCGGAAACCTGCATTTCGTTGGAGCGTTTTGGCAACACATCTTCCACATCGCATGTTGTGGTGCTGGATGATTACTGGCGCCAAGGCCGGCTCAAATCCGGAGATCGGGTGTTGATGCTGATTCTGGCGTCGGGAATTGTGATGGGAATTGCGTCGATCAAGCTGGGACAACTGGGAGTCTGAACCATGAATGCCATTTTGAGTCGTGTCGCGGTGTGTGATCTTCATGCAGGCAGTGCGGTGGATAGCGCCGCCAGTGCCGGTATTCAGTGCCTGGCCGCAGTGGGAATCGATCCAGCTGATGTGAGTGTGCTGATCAATGTGGGCGTGTACCGGGAAAACAACATCATGGAGCCGTCGGTGGCGTCGCTGATTCAGCAGAAAATGGAGCTGAATCCCGATCCGGCGAAGAACCGGCTGGATCAACGCACGTTGTCCTATGATTTGGTGAGTGGTGCCACAGGGTTTCTCAATGCTGTGTTGTTGGCGAATTCGCTGCTGCAGACCGGGTCTGCGCAGCATGTTTTAATCGTTGCGGCGGACGTGCATCCATCTGGGCATCGGCCTGACGCGTTCCCGTTTTCCACTTTGGGCTCGGCGGTGCTACTGCAAGCGGGAAACAGTACCCATACCGGTTTCGGCCCGTTTATGTTCCAGACTGCACCTGCCGGCACAGCGGTAGGCTATCGAACCCAGGGCGCGGTGCAGGATTTTGGCACCGAGGGCCGCGCTTACGCAGACATGCACCTGGATGCGGATTGGATCGATCAGCTTGAAACGTTCGCGGTGGCGACGGGACGCAGCTTTTTGCAGAAGCACCGCATTGCGCCGGAGCAGATCGATATCCTGGTGGCGTCGCAGCTCGAACGGGAATTTCCGCAGCGACTGGCGCGCCAGTTGGGTTTGCGTGCCGATTGCCAGAGCGTGGATCTGTACGATCAGTTCGGCGATCCGCACACGGCTTCTCCCGGCGCCTGTGTGCATCACCTGGTCGAGCAGGGGCAGCTTACACCTGGAAAAACAGTGCTGTTTGTGTCGGTAGGTTCCGGCCTGTCCGCCGCTTGCGCGTTGTATCGGGCGTAACGCCATGCGGGTGCTGGTGACCGGTGGCGGTGGTTTCTTGGGGCGTTATATCGTCGAGCAATTGCTGCAGCGCGGCGATCAGGTGCGCGTGTTATGCCGTAATCCTTATCCCGAACTGGAAAAGCTCGGCGCGCAGATGCAGCAGGGCGACGTGGCGGATCGCGCTACTGTATTGGAGGCGACAAGAAATGTGGAAGTCGTATTCCATGTGGCGGCCATGGTGGGTTTCTGGGGGCGTCACGAGGATTACTACCGCATCAATGTAGGCGGTACCCAGAATGTGATTGATGCCTGCGTCGAGAACGGCGTGCGCCGACTGGTCTACACCAGCTCCCCCAGCGTCACCATGAACAACATCGACATCCACAACGGCGACGAATCACTGCCATATCCACCGCATTATCATTCTCCCTATTCCGCCACCAAAGCCGAGGCGGAGCGCCGCGTGCTGGCTGCCAACGGTCGCAACGGACTGATCACCACCGCGATTCGTCCGCACCTGATCCTGGGGCCGCGCGACAATCATCTGATTCCGCGTCTGCTGGATAAGGCCCGCCGGGGCCGTTTGCGCCGGATCGGGCCGGGCACCAACAAGGTCAGCGTGGTGTACGTGGAAAACGCGGCCCATGCGCATTTGCTGGCGGCGGCATCGGACCGGGTGGGCGGCAAAGCTTATTTCATCAATGAAGCCGAACCGCTGTTGCTGTGGCCCTGGATCAACACCATGCTGGATAAGCTGGACCTGAAACCCGTGCGGCGCGGCGTGCCGTTTGCGTTGGCATTCTATGCGGGGCTGGTGCTGGAAGGCGTGCATCGGTTGTTGCCGTTCCTGGGGGAACCGCTGGTGACCCGCTTCCTGGCGTCCGAGCTGTACCGCAATCACTATTTCAGCATCGGCAATGCCGAGCGCGACTTCGGCTACCGTCCGCTGGTGAGCTTCGCCGAGGCCGAGGCCCGCACCCTGGCCTGGTTCCGCGACTGGCTGCGCTCGACCTGAGCACCTTACCGCCGCCTTCGGCCTGACCGGGTTGGGTTGCCCCGGCGAATCCCCTATACTTATCCCCATCCATCCAGGGCCTGTCCCACTTTATATCCGCCGTCGCTGATCCAATTTCGCAGCGGGATAACGTGGCAGGCCCTGGCGTTTAGTCCCGTCTTCGCCAGGATCCGACCGCACCCATGAGCAAGCCCGATAACAGCACGCCCACTCAGGCCCCCAGCCACTTCATCCGTCAGATCATCACCAAGGATCGCGAGGCCGGCAAAAATGGCGGCCGTGTTGCCACCCGTTTCCCGCCCGAGCCCAACGGCTACCTGCACGTGGGCCATGCCAAATCCATCTGCCTGAACTTCTCCCTGGCGCAGGAATTCGGCGGCACCTGCAATCTGCGTTTCGACGACACCAACCCGGAAAAAGAAAGCCAGGAATACATCGACGCCATTCAACGCGACGTGAAATGGCTGGGCTTCGACTGGAACGGCGCTGTGCGTTATGCATCGGACTACTTTGATGCGCTGTACAACTACGCCGTCGACCTGATCAAGCAAGGCCAAGCCTATGTGGACGAACTTACTGCCGACCAGATTCGTGAATACCGCGGCACCCTGAAAGCACCCGGTAAGGACAGCCCGTTCCGCAACCGCAGCGTGGACGAAAACCTGTCTCGCTTCGAAGACATGCGCGCCGGCCGTTTGGAAGAAGGCAAGGCTGTGCTGCGCGTGAAGATCGACATGACATCGCCCAACATCAACATGCGCGACCCGGTGATTTACCGCATCAAGAAAGCGCACCATCATCAGACTGGTGACAAGTGGTGCATCTACCCCATGTACGATTACACCCACTGCATATCCGACGCGCTGGAAGAAATCACTCATTCCATCTGTACTCTGGAATTCGAGGATCACCGCCCGCTATACGACTGGGTGCTGGATCAACTGGACGTACCTTGCCATCCGCAGCAGATTGAATTCGCGCGTTTGAATTTGAACTACACCGTGACCAGCAAGCGCAAGCTGAAACAGCTGGTGGATGAAAAGCACGTGTCCGGTTGGGATGATCCGCGTATGCCCACCATCGCCGGCATGCGTCGCCGTGGTTTCACGCCGCAGGCGATACGTCAGTTCTGCGAGATGATCGGTGTCACCAAGAGCGACGGCGTAGTGGACGTGGGCATGTTGGAATTCGCCCTGCGCGACGATCTGGACAAGCGTGCGCCTCGCGCCATGTGCGTGCTGAATCCGTTGAAAGTCACCATTACCAATTGGGCTGAAGGCCATAGCCAGACGTTGACGATTCCGTCGCATCCCAAGGACGAATCCCTCGGCGTGCGCGAGATTCCTTTCACCCGCGAACTGTATATCGACCAGACCGACTTCATGGAAAACCCTGTCAAGGATTTCAAGCGACTGGTGCCGGGGGAAGAAGTGCGTCTGCGTGGTGCGTATGTGATTCGCTGCAATGAAGTGATCAAGGATGCGAGCGGCAACGTGGTTGAACTCAAATGCAGTCACGACGAAAACACGCTTGGCAAAAATCCGGAAGGCCGCAAGGTGAAGGGTGTGATTCACTGGGTACCGGCGCAGGAATCCGTTCCGGTGCAGGTGCGTCTGTACGATCGCCTATTCAATGACGAGAGCCCGGATTCCGGTGACAAAAATTTTCTGGATCACATCAATCCGAATGCGCTGGTTGTGGTGGACAACGCCCGTGCCGAGCCGTCATTGGCCAAGGCCACCAGCGTGATTGCGTTTCAGTTCGAGCGGGAAGGCTATTTCGTGAAGGACGATGTGGACAGCACGGCGGGCAAGCTGGTGTTCAATCGCACGATTACATTGCGGGATAGCTGGGGTAAGTAGCGGGTTGAGATCGAAGCGCGGCGCGCGGGTAATAAGCCCGCGCGTCAGATGCGCATAATCAGTGGTACCGCTTCTCCACTTCCTGCAACGCATGCCCCGATCCATTCAGTGGTTCCTTGTACTCAGTCCCATCTGGCAAACGCACAATTAGCTTGCTGCCTTTCTTCATCCCTTCCCACTGCCGCACGTCCAACTCCGTCGACACATACAGCTCATCGACAAAGATATGGCCCTGGGCGCTACGGTGGTAGCCGTCCACTTCCACTGCCACCTCGATGTAGGGAAATTCCGGCACCTTGCGGAATTTGTTGAGCGCCTGCACCTGCTCGGCCTTGATGGGCACCAGCAATTCACCCCAAACGGCCTGGCTGGGGCGCAGATCCATGCGCAGCACCATCTTGTGATTGGGCGTGATTGCCATCAGGTCGCCGTGTTCCCAGCGCGTGGTCCAGGTACCAGCAGCCACAGCGAGGGTGGACACCAGTGCCAAAGCGGGCAATAGCAGTGAACGGAGCGGGACACGACGGAACATGGCGAGAGTCTCCTTTGGTTGACGGCCCCGGCGGCGTGCTGGGACGGTCTGCGAGCATCGACCTAAGAGCATCGAAAGGCGTCAAATAGTAGCTGTTTGGGTAAGCCACAGCTTGAACATAGCTTAGGGTTCAAGTGCTTGCCTTGAAATGCTGCACGAATTCGGGAATAATCGCCGCTCTTTTCGGCAGGTGCCTTCAGTCTGGCTTGCCGCATGGCGTAATGGTGGCCCTGCCGGTCCCCTCGCAATGATAGTCTGTGAACCCCGCCAGGCCCGGAAGGGAGCAACGGTAGCAGATGATTCGTGTGCCGGGGTGTGGCTGGCAGGGTTGCCTCCCGTCTCGCTCCATTCTCCAGTTCTTCTATTTGATCCGAACGCTTATCTAATCCGCGGTTTATCGCCGTCGCCTCCCGTATTACACTGAGCCACTTCGCACCCTCCCTACAAAAAGAAGTCACGCACGCAGGATTCCATGAGCTATCAGGTACTTGCCCGCAAATGGCGCCCCAAGACCTTCCGCGAGATGGTGGGTCAGGAACACGTATTGAAAGCCCTCATCAACGCCCTGGACCACGGCCGGCTGCACCACGCCTACCTGTTCACCGGCACCCGCGGCGTGGGCAAGACCACCATCGCCCGTATCTTGGCGAAATCCCTCAACTGCGAGATCGGCATCAGCTCGGAACCCTGTGGCCAGTGCAGCGCCTGCATGGAGATCAATGAAGGCCGCTTTATTGATTTGATCGAAGTGGACGCCGCGTCGCGCACCAAGGTGGAAGACACCCGCGAGCTGCTGGAGAACGTGCAATACGCGCCGACGCGAGGCCGCTACAAGGTGTACCTGATCGACGAGGTGCACATGTTGTCGGGCCACAGCTTCAACGCGCTGCTGAAAACGCTGGAAGAACCGCCGCCGCACGTGAAATTCCTGCTGGCGACGACCGACCCGCAAAAATTGCCGATCACGATTCTGTCGCGTTGCTTGCAGTTCAGCCTGAAAGCGATGACGCCGGACCGCATCGTGGGCCACCTGAAAAAAGTGCTGGAAGCGGAAATGGTGGCGTTCGAGGAGCCCGCGCTGTGGCAACTCGGTCGTGCCGCCGACGGCAGTATGCGGGATGCGCTGAGCCTCACCGACCAGGCCATTGCGTTTGGCAGCGGTAAGGTGGTTGAGATGGACGTGCGCGCCATGCTGGGCAGCATCGACCGCGAATATGTGTTCGGCATTGTGGAAGCGCTGGCGTCTGGCGATGCCAAAGTACTGCTGCAGACCGTGGCGGATATGGCGCAGCAATCGCCGGATTTTTCGGGCGTGCTGGGTGATCTGATTTCAACATTGCATCGTATGGCGGTGGCGCAGCTGGCGCCGGATGCGGTGGATGACAGCGATGGCGATCGTCAGCGGATATTGGAACAAGCGACCCGTTTCGCGCCGGAGCAATTGCAATTGTTTTATCAAACCGCGTTGCTGGGACGACGTGATCTGCCGCTGGCACCGGATGCGCGCAGTGGCTTCGAAATGATTCTGCTGCGTATGTTGCTGTTCAAACCGCAAAGTGCCTTGCCGACTGGCCCGGCTTCGGGAACAGCAACTGCGGGGGGCTCTGGCGGGGGAAAGTCCGCTAGCCCTGCGCCGGCAGGGCAGTCAAAACCGGCGGCTGCGCCAGTGGCGTTGGATGAAAGCATGCCGGTACGTGCGTTGGGTGGTGCCGGCGAGCATCTGGCGCGGATCAGTGCGTCGCTGAATGCGGAGTCGGCGCGTTCTAGCGCGTCACGTCCAGCATCGGCTCCGGCGAGCGGCTCGGCAGCGGGCAGTGCAGCAAGCGCCAGTGCAACAACTGGCAGTGCGACAGTGGGTACGGCGACGTCAGTTTCGCATTCCGCAGCGAACGCCAATGTGGTTGCAATGCCAACCCGTCCTGCTCAGTCTGACGGGCGCAATCGGGTACAGGAGTCTTCTCCGTCCCGTGCACCTGGCAATGCAGATACGCGTTCTAACGCAAGCCAACCTTCTTCCCAAGCATCGGCTGTCGCAAAACCTGTGCCGGCACAAACAACATCAGGTAAATCCACAGTACCCGCCAATAAAACCAGCGAACCGGCGGCGCCACCGAAAGCGCCGGTGTTGTTAGGTGATGAATGGTCCGACCTGATCACGACCTTGACGCTGGATGGCCCGATACGTAATTTCGCGCGCAACAGCTGCCTGGAGCAGAAGCAGGACGACACTTGGCAACTGTCCGTCAGTCGTCGTTTCGAAGCGCTCTATAAAGATGAACACCGCGAAGCCCTGCAAAATGCGCTCGCCGACAAACTAGGCCAGCCACTGAAGTTGAAAGTCAGCATTCAGGAACCTGGCAAACCTACGCCCGACCAACTGCTGGCGACTCACAAAGAACAACGCCGCAAGCAGGCGGTCGAACTGATGCAGGGCGACGATTTCGTGCAGACGTTGCAACAGCAGTTCGGCGCCACCCTGGATCTGAATTCCGTAACTCCCACCGACGATTGAACGCAAAGGTATTCCCATGAAAGGTCAATTTGGCGATCTGATGAAGCAGGCGCAGAAAGTCCAGGAACAAATGCAGAAGATGCAGGAAGAACTGGCGAAGGCGGAAGTGACCGGCGAATCCGGCGCGGGCCTGGTGAAAATAGTGATGACCGGCCGCCACGATGTGAAGCGCGTACAGATCGACGATTCCCTGCTGAAGGAAGACAAGGAAGTGCTGGAAGATCTGATCGCGGCTGCGGTGAATGATGCGGTGCGTCGCGTCGAGCAGAACAATCAGGAAAAAATGAGCGGCCTGGCGTCTGGCATGGGCCTGCCCGGCGGATTCAAGCTGCCGTTCTGATCGCCGATGAGTTTCAGTCCCCTTACCCAGCAGTTGATCGAGGCACTGACTTGCCTGCCTGGCGTCGGCCCCAAATCCGCCCAGCGCATGGCGTTGCATTTGCTGGACCGCGATCGCCAGCGCGCCGCCAAACTGGCCGATGTGTTGAACCAGGCCGTGACCAAAATCGGCCGCTGCCAGAAGTGCCGCAACTTCACCGAAAATCCGCAGTGCCATATTTGCTCCCAGGGCAGCCGTGATCCGTCATTGCTGTGTGTGGTGGAAACGCCAGCGGATGTGATCGCCATCGAGCAGTCGGGTACTTACCGCGGTTTTTATTTCCTGCTGCTTGGACATCTCTCGCCCATCGACGGTATCGGGCCGGACGATATCGGCATTCCAGTGTTGGATGAGCGCCTGGGGCAGGGCGAAGTGAAGGAGTTGATCATTGCCACCGGCACCACGGTGGAAGGTGAGGCGACTGCGCACTTTATTTCAGAGATGGCCCGTATTCACGGTGTGAAAGCATCGCGGATTGCGCATGGCGTGCCGATGGGCGGTGAGCTGGAATATGTGGATAGCAATACGTTGGCGCTGGCGTTGCGTGGTCGGCGTGTGATGGAGTGAATTTTTTTGGCGGACGACTTTTTTGCCGGATCGCATGATTGTCAGAAAACGGAACCAGCCCGTTTGCGCTGGTTCCGTTTTTTTATGCGGTCTTATTTCTTGGGTAGTTCCACCTGCGGTTGAAACACCGCTTTCAGCGCATCGGCAAAGCTCACATATTTGAATTGAGTGGAGCCGTCGTATTCATAACCGTTGATAGCACCAGTGTCCGCCGGTTCTGGCGCATTGCCATTCTGCACCACCAATGTTCCCAACGGATACTCCGCCGAGAAGGGCACAGGCACGTAATGCACGCCGTCGGTTTCTTCCACGCCATCAATCAGGAACGCACCGTAGTGATTGACACCCTTGGTCTTCACGAATGCGCGGCTCAATCCATAGAGATGGAAGCTGGAATCACCTTGGCTGGATGCTAGCAGCAGGGTGTAGCCCGGCTTGCTGGAAACGATGCTTAAACCTTCCAGATCGGCTTCGATATTCTGGCCTGCGTGCAGGTCGGAACCCGGCGCCACGATTGCGTCCGGGGTCGGTGCTTCGGCAGATCCATATTCACATTCGAATTCACCATCATCCGGCGTTGCGGTGTAAGCGGTGCCGAATGTTTTCACCGGTTCGATCAATTGGCTGAAACCTACGTTGACCAGCTTCGGCAGTTTGTCGTTCAGCGGCAGGCGATAGAGGCCGATGGTCTCGAATGCTACCAGCAGCTGATTGTTGGCTGCATCGAACACCAGGCCTTCCGATTGCGGATCTTCGCTGGCTTCTTCGCGACAGGGTGTCCAGGCGTAATGGCCGCCATCAGCGTTGGTCAGTTCGAAATTGGTGTTGAACAGGAAGCCGCGCACCGGTTCATAACCCAGGGTGCCGTTGGCGCGCGCCACGATATTGAGTTGCTTGATCAGGCCGCGCTCGCGTTGCGTGACAAATACCTGGTGACCATTGCGGGTCTCTGCCACGGTCAGACCGTACACCGTATTTTGATCATCCACAGGATTGGTTTCCCAACCCGCATGCGCATCCGGTTGCAGCGGCGACGGCTGGTTGTAGCGATCCGGATAAACACGGGCCGCGTCAGTTGCGGTGATGTCGGTCAGCGGCTGGGTGGCATTCAACGGATCGATTCTGTAAAAGCGGATGCGGTCACAGCCGCGATCGGACACGACGGCAACGTCGGCCAGTTGTGCACGCGGGCCTTTGCCCAGGCGCACGCCGTACGCGATATCCACATTATTGAAGCGGCCGAAGGTTTCGCCTTCTTCACTGTCGGGGCAAGCGTGGGCCACTGGGTTCAGGCCGCCAGGTGTGGCAGGGTCAGTTGCACTAATCAGTGGTGCGTTGGGCGGCAGAATGGCTTGGATCAGCGTGCCGGATTTGCTGTACACCAGCAGGCCCGCATCCTTGGCGGTGGTGATGACCAGGGCCTGGCGCGGATTGATGCGATTTACCCAGATAGCAGGATCGTCGCCATCCGGCGTGGCGGGGGCGTCTTCGTAATTATGCAGTGGGGCGGTGGTCAGCTTGGCAGTAACCACCGGCAGGTCGGCGGCTTGAGCAGCTGGCATGAAGACCGCAGCGGAAATGGACAGTGCCGACACAGAGGCAGCCAGAAGGCCGGGTGACATCAGCGGGGAAGCGATCCGGAATTTCATTCTATGATCCTGTCGTTTTTGGAAGGTCGGACCGGGCACATTAGTGTCTGAAGGTGACCGGTAAATGACAGGGAAGTTCCGAGAGGAGTTCACGGGCGCGCGTGCAGTAGATGCCTTGCCATTCCAAGGCATTGGTATCCCCCTCTCTGCTGGCCGTGCCAGGCTTATGCGGTATGCGCCTGTTTCAATAAAATGGCACTTTATCGAGGCTGCCTGAGCGGCCTCTGACTACTTTGATCGGTGGGCAGACGACAGTGCCGGTACCCACCCAACTGTTGCTAAGTGCGATCGGATTCAGCGGCAGCTTGTTTTCCTTTTTCATCGCGTTGCTTTTCTCTTCCTTGGATATTTTCACATTCTCCGCCACCGGCCCTTTCGATTGGATGATGCTTTCCTGACTCAGATCGATAGTGACACCGCCGCAAGGTGTATTGAAGTAGCGATGCGGACGGTCCAGGTTACTGACGATGTGCTTGATGCGAGTGGTTGTTGCATCGGAGGGCCCCATGCCGGTGACGCAGACAAACAGGGCATTCTCTGAATAGGTTTCCCCCGTCAGCTCTTTTACCAGACTGACCGCGCTGCAAGCTTCACCGTCCGTGGAGATATGGGCGAACAGGAAGTTGTTGGAATCCTTGTCCCAAAAAAGGTAAGCAATGCAGGAATTGATGCTGGTGGTCATGACGCGGGTGAGGATCCGGCGATTCTTGCTGGCCAAGTAGTAACCCCAAGGGACATCTACCGCGGTGGAGGTGGCTTCTTTGTCCTTGATTGGGGTTGCTGCGAACGGTACGTAGTTCTTGGATGGTTTACTGATATTGATGTTCATATCCTTCTCCCTGGAAACAGATGTGAATGAGTGCCGCCCCTAGTTGTAGTTGTCGTTCAGTCAGCTTGTAAACCAAGCAAGCGCTTGGTATGGTTTTCCCAGCGTTCACTTCTCTCCCGATCCACCCGATCCAAAGGCCCCGGAGCCCCCATGACCTATCAAACCTATTTCGGCGAAACCCAGAACATCGTGCGCGACAACGTGCGCAAGTTCGTGCAGCAGGAAATCACGCCGTTCGTAAATGACTGGGAAGAGGCGGGCGAATTACCCCGGTCCATCTACGAAAAAGCCGGCGCGGCGGGCATTCTGGGCATCGGCTACCCCGAGGAATACGGCGGTAGTGGTTTCGACATGTTCACCCGCGTCGCGGCTACCGAGGAAATCCTGTCCTGTGGCTCTGGCGGTGTGGCCGCCAGCTTGGGTTCTCTCGATATCGGTCTTCCTCCCATCCTCAAATGGGGTAGCGAGGAAATGAAGCAGCGTATCTGCCCGGACGTGATCGCGGGCCGCAAGATTCAGTGCCTGGCCATTACCGAGCCTGGCGGCGGCTCTGACGTGGCGGGGCTGCGTACCCGCGCGATAAAGGACGGCGATCATTACGTGGTGAACGGTTCGAAAACCTTTATCACCAGCGGCGTCAACGCCGATTACTACACGGTGGCGGTGCGCACCGGCGGCGAGGGTTATGGCGGCATCAGCCTACTGTTAATCGAAAAAGGTACGCCGGGATTTTCTGTCAGCAAGAAACTGAAAAAAATGGGCTGGTGGGCCAGCGATACCGCAGAGCTGTTTTTCCAGGATTGCCGCGTACCGGTGAGCAATCTGATCGGCCCGGAAAACGGCGGCTTCTACGTGATCATGACCAATTTTCAGATGGAACGGCTGAATTTGGCGGTGATGGCCAACACAACCTCGCAACTGGCGCTGGATGCCTGCCTTAACTACGTGCAGGAACGGACCGCGTTCGGCAAAACCCTAGCCAAATTCCAGGTGCTGCGCCACAAACTGGCGGAGATGGCCACACAACTGGAAGCGTCGAAGGAATTCACTTACCGGGTGGCGGCGAAGATTGGCGCGGGCGAGGCGGTGGTAAAAGAAGTGTCTATGGCCAAGAACTTCGCCACCAGCGTCAGCGATCGGGTGACCTATGACGCGGTGCAGATTTTCGGCGGCATGGGCTATATGCGGGAGAGCCTGGTGGAACGCCTTTACCGTGATAACCGCATTCTGGCGATCGGCGGTGGCACCTACGAGATTATGAATGAGGTGATCGCCAAGCAGATGGGGCTATAATGCGCGCACCTTTGTTCCGCCTATTTACCCAAGGAAGCGCGCCCCTTGACCCTTCAGACAGTTCCCCAACCAGTCCCCAAGACAGTGCACTGGATTGACCTGCCCAGCCAACTGCCTGATTTGTGCCGCCAGTTGGAGAAGGAACCCCGTCTGGCGGTGGACACCGAATTCGTCCGTACCAACACCTATTACCCCATCCCCGGCCTGATCCAGATCGCTACGCCCACCGACATTTTCCTGGTGGACCCGGTGCGGATTGCCGGGCCCGATTTGCAGTCGGTAGGTGCCGTATTGCTGGCGCCCAATGTAGAACTGCTGATGCACAGCGGTGGTGAAGACCTGGAACTGTTCCAACAGTTATGGGGCGGGCTGCCGGTCAATCTGCTGGATACTCAGATCGCCGCCAGCTTTGCCGGATTTGATCGCCAGACCGGGCTGCAGCGTTTATTGAAAGAAACCCTGAACGTGGATCTGGGCAAGGAAGAAACCCGCTCCGACTGGACCCAGCGCCCGCTCACCGAATCCCAACGCCACTACGCCGCCGAAGATGTGCGCCACCTGTTCCGTTTGGCGGAACTTCTGCTGGAAAAACTGAACCATTTGCAGCGCATCGACTGGTGCAAACAGGAATGCGGCGTTCTACTGGATCGCTACCGCCATAAAACCCCGGACGACGAGCTGTATCTGGATTTCGTTTCCGGCTGGAAATTCAAACCCGAGCAGCAGGCTGCGTTGCAGCATCTGGCGTCCTGGCGCGAGCGCATGGCGCGGGAGCGCAACATTCCGCGCACGTTTATCGGCAAGGACGCAGTGTTGTATGGCCTGGTGGAGAAGCAGCCCCGTCATAAAGGCGCGCTGGAAGAAATCGGCGTGCAAGGCAGCAGCATTCGCCGTTGGGGGGATGAGATGCTGAAGCAGTTGCAGATTGGCCTGCAGTTGGGCAAACCCTCGCACCCGATTCCGGCGCCGCTGAGCCGACAGCAGCAGGATCAGTACAAAGCCCTGCGCAATGTGCTTGCCACGTTGGGTGGCGAGTTGGGCATGGTACCGGAACTGCTGGCCAGCAAGGCGCAGTTGTCCGATTACATTCTGGCGCGGGCAGCGGGGCAGGACGGCAGCGAGGTGTTCACCGGCTGGCGCGCCCAGGTTTTGCTGCCCCGTCTCAACGCATCGTCCTGACAAGTAGTTTTAACATCCTGGTTTTTACGAGCGAATCCTCATGAACACTGAAGCACTGGCCTGCGCGGTTTACCGCAGTCCGAAAAAAGAAGGCATGTACCTGTACGTGCTGCGGCAGGAAAATCCATTCGCGGAACTGCCCGCTCCGTTACTGCAGCATTTCGGCGCGCCTGGCCATGTGCTGGATCTGGATCTGACGCCAGAACGCAAGCTCGCCCGGGTGCAGGTCACCGACGTGATTCAAGCTCTGCGCACGCAAGGCTTTTATCTGCAGATGCCGCCTGGCGAAGGCAATCCGGATATCTAGTGGATCGTAGCTAATGGACCCCCGCTTCTGGGAACACAAAACCTTGGCGCAAATGGATCGTGAAGAGTGGGAAGCTCTTTGCGACGGTTGTGGCCTGTGTTGCCTGCAGAAGCTGGAAGACGAAGACAGCGGCGAGGTTTTTTACACGGATCTGGCGTGCACGCTGCTGGACCAGAACAGCTGCCGCTGCAGCGACTATCCCAACCGGTTGGCGCGGGTGCCGGATTGCCTGCGGCTGGATCTGACCAATCTACCCCACCTGCACTGGCTACCATTGTCCTGCGCTTACCGCCGTCTGCACGAGGGGCGGGGGTTGGCGGACTGGCATCCGCTGGTGTCTGGCAATCCGGACACGGTGCACAAAGCCGGTATCTCGGTCCGCGGCCGCGTTGTTTCCATGAACAGCGTCGCGGAAGAAGACTGGGAAGACCATATCATTCATTGGGTGGATGGCCACTAAGACTGGGCTTTTAAGCAAGGGCACTAAGGAACATCTATGTTGGAAACGTCCGAATACAACCTGGCCTGGATTGCGTACTACGGGGGCGCGTTGGGCGCGCTGCTGGTGTGGTGGCGCATGACGCGGGTATTGCCCTGGACGCCCCTGCGTGAGCTTCTGCGTATTCTGCTGGCTGCGGTGCTGCTGATGCCCGCACCGGTGGCGCCGAACATGAACGAAATGGCACCCGCGCTGTTCGTATTGGCGTTCGATCTGGTGCTGATCAAGGGCGGTGACGCCATGCGTGCGTCCGCCTTCCTAATCTACGGCCTGATGCTGGGACTGGTGGTGTTGGTGATCGACGGTTTCGTGCGTTATCTGCTGGCCAGACGGGACACCTGAAGCCCTGCCGGGAGATTGAAAAGCCCGTTACCGGGAAGCCTAAGCCGCGCCGGAAATCAGGCAGTTGCCGCCAAAGCTGCTATAACTAAATAGTATTGGTAGCGCACCTGTCACGGAGTTTTCTTGAAACTGCCTCCGCTTCCCGGCCTTCTGTGGATCGTTCTGCTATGGGCGGCGTTTTATGCCGCTCAGACTGCATTTGCCGTGGAAAAAACACCTCACCCGGACATGCGGGTGCTGATCGACGTTTCCGGCAGCATGAAGAAAACCGATCCGAACAACCTGCGGGTGCCGGCGGTGAAATTGCTGCTGAATCTGGCCCAGGATCAAAGCCAACTGGGCATCTGGATGTTCGACCAGGGGGTGAAGTCCCTGGTCCCCCTGAGTAAAGTCACCGCTGACTGGAAGAAATCCGCCGTCGCCAAAGCGGACGCCATTCATTCCCGTGGCTTGTTCACCGGCATTGGTGCTGCACTGGAGGCGGCGGCCAAGGGCACGGCCAAACCCGACCCCGCCTGGGATCGCACCATCGTGCTGCTGTCTGACGGTATGGTGGATATCAACAAGAATCCTGCCCTGAATGAGCGCGAGCGTAAGCGCATCATTGACGACGTTCTTCCCAAACTGAAAGCTGCCGGTTTCCGCATTCGCACCGTGGCGCTGTCCGATCAGGCTGACCAAGCCTTCCTGCGCAGCCTGGCGATCAACACCGGCGGCAGTTTCGTGCTGGCCCGCACCGCGGACGAATTGATGAAAGCCTTCGTCACCACCTCCGACAAGGTGAATCTGCCGGAGCAGGTACCAATCGAAGGCGACGGCTTCAGCATCGACGAATCGGTGAAGGAATTCACCGCCCTGATGTTCCGCAAGACCGGTGGCAAACCTATCGAACTGGTGGCGCCAGATGGTGAACGCTACAGCTTGAGCAAAGGCAGCCGTAACGTGAGCTGGTTTGCCGATCAGCGCTACGATCTGGTTACCGTGTACAACCCGGTGCCGGGCAAATGGAAAGTGGCGGGGGATCTGGATCCGTCCAGCCGCGTTACCGTGGTGTCGGATTTGCAGCTGGAAGTGGAAGGGCTGCCGGACAGCGTGCTGGAAGGCGAGAAGGTCACCATGAAAATGCACCTGGCGGAGCATGGCCGCGTGATCGCCAATCCGAATTTCCTCGAGCTGATGGATATCACCTTCAGCCAGCAGACCACCAACGGTGAAACCTACGAGGGCAAGCTGTCGCGCAATCCCGATGGCAGTTCCAACGTACCGGAAGACGGTTATTACAGTGCCAAGCTGGGCCGCACTTTATTGGCGGGCGATCACACCTTCACTCTGCAAGTGGACGGCAAAACCTTCAAGCGCAAGAAGCAATACAGCGTCACCGTGTACCGCGATGTGGTGGACGTGAAAACCGAATACCGCGACGAGAGCGGGCAGGTGGTGCAACTGCTGGTGGCGGAACCTCGCGCCGGTATGGTGAAGGTGGAAAGCCTGCAGGTGGAAGCCAAAATCAAGGATCCTAGCGGCAAGGAAATCCTGCAACCGGTGAAGCAGCGTAACGACGGTCGCTGGCAAGTGGATGTGCTGCCATTCGGCGCGCAAGGCGTTTATCAGGTGTCGTTGACGGTAAAAGGCACTTCGCTCAGTGGGCGCCCGTTTGAAACCCTGCAAGGGCCTTATCCGGTGGATTACACGCCGCTGGCCCAATCCCTGGCGGACACCGCGGTGAAATCCGATAAGCCTCCGGTGACCTTCGACGAAAGCGCTATGGACATTCCCAGTCTGGATGTCGAGGAACTGCCACCGGATGACAT
>DATLII010000522.1:0-3313 GCA_035539495.1 Dongiaceae bacterium | reverse complement strand
TAGACAGCGCTTTTACCGCACACCGGGTGAAATCGCTGGAACCCACCATCACCCGCATCATTGCGGATTTGGCTGATGAAGTTGCAAACAAGGCAGCCGACGGCAAGGTGATTGATGGAATCAAGGAGTTTGCAGTTCCGCTGACCATCGCCGTTATTTGCGAGCAGCTTGGAATGAAGCAGTATGACGGTGAAAAGATTTCGGAATGGTCTGCCGCTATCACCGCGCAGATTGGCCGTATGCAAAATCGCGAGCAAATGGTGGAGAACGCCAAGAAGGTTTGCGAACTGCAGAACTACATTATTTCTCAAATGAAAGACCGCGAGGCGAATCCCAAGGAGGACATGATTTCCGACCTGGTGCACGCCAAAACGGAAGACGGCAAGCTGACCTTCGCTGAAGCAGTTTCACTGATCCGTGCCCTGATCATTGCAGGTAATGACACCACTGCAACCGCCATCGGCAATCTGCTGTACATCCTGGCCACACAACCGGACGTAGCGACACAGCTTTACGACAACGTCGAGGACGAGCGCTACCTGACAAAGTTTGTCGAGGAACTGCTGCGCTATGCCCCACCCGTGCGCGGTCTGGCCAAGATGGCGACGCGCGATACCGAATTGGGCGGTACCAAGCTGCCGAAAGGCGCTCATATGCTAGTGCTATACGCTTCCGGCAATGACGACGAAAAACGTTTTGAATGCCCGCGCACGTTCGATGTCGCGCGCGGCAATGTCGGCACTCACGTCGCCTTTGGTGTGGGCATTCATCGCTGCATTGGCGCATCGTTGGCCCGCATGGAAATCAGAGTGGCCGCAAAAGAGCTGATCAAGCGTGTCCGCGACATCCAGCTGGCGGTACCGGCTGAACAGGTGACGTATCTGCCGACCGTTGCTACACATTCGATTTCGGCGCTTCCGATCACATTGAAGCGTCGCTAAAAAACGCTGGGCTGGAGGATTAAGTGGGCCAGGATTTATCAGGAAAAGTTGCCATCGTCACCGGCGGTGCTGGCGGCATCGGTCGAGCAACCGTGGAGTTGTTCGTGCGTGAAGGCGCCAAAGTTGTCATCGCGGACATCAATGACGAGCAAGGCGAAGGTTTGGCAAGAGAATTGGGTGACGCCGCGCTGTACCGCCGCGTCGATGTATCCAAAGCGGACCAAATGCAGGCGCTGGTCGATACTGCCGTCGAGCACTTTGGCGGGCTGGATATCATGTTCAACAACGCCGGCATTTCCGGCGCCCAATATCCCCGTTTTCTCGATGATGACCTGGCGGATTTCGATCGTGTCATTGGTATTAACCTGTTTGGTGTGATGGCCGGCAGTCGCGCTGCTGGCCGCTATATGTCGAAGCATGGCGGCGGCGTGATCATCAACAACGCTTCCATCGCCGGCATATTGCCTGGACAGGCACTGATGACCTATCGCGCCACCAAGGCCGCGGTGATCATGTTCAGCAAATCGCTGGCGATCGATCTGGCGGAATATGGGATTCGCGTGAACTGCCTGGCGCCCGGCCATATTCGAACCAGTCTTACGGCGTTCTCCATTCCCGGCATGACGCCAGAGCAGATCGAGCGCGTCAAACAGGCGATTTCGCCCGCTTTCGATTCCAACCAGCCGCTGAAACGGCATGGCAAACCGGATGATGTAGCGCAAACCGTTTTGTTCCTCGCCAGTGATCGCGCCGCGCAGATTACCGGCGTGGTATTGCCAATCGATGGCGGCATCACCGCGGGTGATCCGGTTAATCACTTGCGTGAAATCCAGGAAGCGCGCGCCAAAGCGCTGGCAGAAATACAAGGTTGAAGAAAGATAGAGGTCAATGGTAATGAGTGCAGTAAAAATCATCTTTGTTGAAAGCAACGGCGAAGAGAAAGTGGTTGCGGATGCAGCGGTGGGCGATTCACTGATGCAAGTGGCCACGTCCAACGGCGTGCAAGGTATTTTGGGTGAATGTGGTGGCGGCTGTGCCTGTGGTACCTGCCATATCTATATCGACCAGGATTGGCACGAAGTGGTCGGTGCTGCGGATGATGTAGAAGATATGACATTGGACATGGTAGGTGACACACGCAGGCCCACGAGCCGGCTGTGCTGCCAGGTTACCATCCGCGAGGAGATGGATGGATTGCGGGTCATTGTTGCACCCGAAGCCTGATTCAAGGCGGCCTGAAGCTACAGGCACTTCATCTTGGTTCATGATGGCAACAATCATAACGACAATAAAGTGAAGGCAAGGCTGCCTTCGCACAATGCGGAGAATAAAAATGAGTGCATCAGAGACCTATGACGTTGTCGTTGTGGGTTCCGGAGCCGCAGGAGCAGTGGCGGCTCTGCGTGCCGTGAATCTGGGATTGTCCGTATTGATCGTGGAGAAGGCGCACAAATTCGGTGGCACCTCCGCGACCTCTGGCGGTGTGATGTGGATTCCCAACAATCAACTCACACCCAGCGAAGACAGCCGCGAAAAGACCTTCACCTACATTGACAGCCTGCTGCGTGGCCCCGTGCAACGGGATCGCCTGGAAGCATACGTAGATGAGTCGCCCAAGATGGCGCGCTTTCTGACATCGGTGGGCATTCCGTTGGTGCAGGCTGCCTGGCCCGACTACTTTCAAACCGCACCCGAAGCACGCGCCGACCGCTCTGTTCTTTGTGATACGTTCGATGGTCGTCTGCTGGCTGACAAGCACTTCATTGCCATGCGCGAACAGTACAACCGCTTCAAGATTCTGCGGCGCTACGCGATGGATATACCGGAGTTTTTCTCGATTTCCACCCGCTCACCGGGCTGGGTCAAGGTTTTTCTGAAGATGGCGTGGCGCTACTGGTCCGACATCGGCACCCGTTTGCTCAGTGGCCGCGATCGCCGTTTCACTCAAGGCGCTGCCTTGATGGGTCACATCTACAAAAAGATCTTCGACCGCAACGTGGAAGTGCGTACCGAGACCGGATTACAGGAACTGATCGTAAACGGTGGTCGTGTCACCGGCGTCAAGGTCAACAATTTCGGTCGTGTTTATGAGATCAATGCAAACCACGGCGTGATTCTGGCTGCTGGTGGTTTTGAATGGAATCAGGAGCTGCGGGACAAATTCTTTCAGGTGCCAGGTCTTACGCGCCATAGTAGCTCTCCGGAAGATGCCAATCGCGGCGAAGCCCTGATTGCCGGGATGAAAATTGGCGCGGCAACCGAGCATACCGAGGCCGGTTGGTGGATTCCCACCATGCACAAGCCCATGACCGGCGCATCCAACTTTGAAGAAATTCACCAGGCCGCGTTTGACGTGGGTCGTCCGCACAGTG
>DATLII010000521.1:0-2546 GCA_035539495.1 Dongiaceae bacterium | reverse complement strand
TGTCCGGTGTGACTTCGTCAGTACTGGCTAAAGCCATCAACGAATCCGTCAGTGAATCGGATTTCGTGTTCGAAGGCGTGGTGACAAATGTGCAGGGACGTTATTCCGAACCCGCCACACCGGGCGAAACCAAAATTCCCTATACCTTTGTTACCTACAAGGTCGATAAAGTATTGAAGGGCAATTACGACCAGGCAGAAGTGACGCTGCGCTTCATGGGTGGCGTTGGCGAAGACGGCAACGTGATGATGGTGGCCGGGCAGCCCTTGTTTGATGCGGGCGATCACGATCTGATGATGGTAAAAGGCAATAACACGTACCCGTGTCCGTTGGTGGATTGCTCCCAGGGCCGCTACCGCTATATCGATGGCATGGTGGTGAATGAGTTTGGCGGGCGCGTTTATCTGGATGCGCAGGGCAACATGCTTAGCGGTGAAGTCATCGAGAACGAAGAGATTGTTTCCAACGAGCTGACTGATGGCACGCCCATTGAACGCCGTGAAGTCACCGAGATTGATCCCACTGAAATTACCGACGTCAGCAAAACCTATCCAGATGCAACTCCGGCTGACCCTTCGATGTTTACCGAAGTGGTGGAACAGAAAATCCAGCAGACTTATACAGCGGAGCAGCTGGCGAATATCCCGGTTTTCACCAGTGCCAATCCCAATGTCAAATTTTCTGATCCGCTGAATAGCGCGAGCAACGCCGCGCAAGCACCGCCACCGGCTATTGCCAAGCAGGCGCAGGATGATCAGATGCCAGAAGACGAGCGGCTTGAGCGGGAGCAGATGGAGCGCTGGCAGGAGGAAAAATCCAAGCAATACAATTCCACTGTGTTTCTCGAATCACAGAAAGCGTTGAACGCGAAGATGGAACAGGAACATCCAGGCTTCTTTGCTGGTTCCGAGGATGCTCAGGTTGTCGTGGCTCAGGTTGAGGAAAACAGCAGCGCAGGCAGTGACAATACCATGCGCTGGGGTGGTGTTGCCGGCTTCCTAGTATTGCTGGGTGCGGTAGGCGGCTGGCTGCGGAAGCGGCGCAAATAATGTCGGCGTAAAACAATACGGATCAAGTTGTGATGATGGGAAAACCCGGGATAATGCCGCTGTTTGCACACGCGACGTTATCCCGGGTTTCATTTTGCCGGCGGCGGTTGGAACCAGCGCAAACGGTTGGCGTTGCTCACTACTGTCACTGACGACAGCGCCATTGCGGCGCCGGCCACCACTGGATTCAACAGCAGGCCGGTGAATGGATACAGCAAGCCGGCAGCAATCGGAATGCCCGCCACGTTATACACGAACGCGCCAAACAGATTTTGTCGGATGTTGCGCAAGGTGGCTTGGCTGATGGCGATGGCATCGGCGATGCCGTGCAGGGATCCGCGCATCAGTGTGATATCCGCGCTTTCGATCGCTACGTCGGTGCCGGTGCCAATGGCAAAACCTACATCCGCCTGCGCCAACGCCGGTGCATCGTTGATACCGTCGCCGGTCATGCCGACCATGGCGCCTTCAGCCTGTAATGCTTTTACTTTGTCTGCCTTGTGTTGCGGCAACACATCCGCCAGAAATTCTACGATACCCACTTGGTCGGCGATTGCGCGGGCGGTGACGGCATTGTCACCCGTCAGCATGATTACGCGCAGGCCCAGTTGCTGCAGCCGCTGAATCGCGGCGACGGAATCCGGTTTCAATGGATCGGCAATGGCAATGATGGCGGCGGGGCGGTTGTCGATGGCGAAGAATACGGGCGTTTGCCCCTGCGCTGCCAGTTGCTGTGCTGTTGGTAGGTGCTGCGCAATATCGATTTTGTTTGTATCCATTAAAGCGCGATTGCCCAGTAGCAATGTTTGCTGAATTTGTGTTTGTTGAGCGAGGCGACCTTGCACACCCTGACCGGGAATGGCATTGAACAGTTCCATTGGTAACAGCGATAGATTTCTTTCTTGCGCGGCCGCCAAAATTGCTTGAGCCAATGCATGTTCCGAACCGGCTTCCAGGCTGGCAATTTTTTGCAACAGGTCCTGCTCGCTGTCACCGTTCAATGGAATAAGAGCGGTGACGCGAGGCGCACCTTGTGTGATGGTGCCGGTTTTGTCCAATACCATCACGTCCAATTGCGCGGCGGTCTGTAGCGCGTCGCCATTGCGGATCAGAATGCCATGCTCCGCTGCTTTGCCCACGCCGACCATAATCGACATGGGCGTAGCGAGTCCCAGTGCACAAGGGCAGGCGATGATCAATACGGTGGTGGCGGACACCAACGCGAACGACAAGGCCGGTTGCGGACCGAAGAAAAACCAGGCGGCAGCACTGATGGCTGCAATTAAAATCACCGCAGGTACGAACACGCTGGCGATGGTATCGGCCAGCCGACCGATAGCGGGTTTACTGCTTTGCGCCCGCTTTACCAGCTCGATGATACGGGCCAGCGCGGTGTCCTTGCCGACACGGGTAGCACGAAATACCAAGGTGCCGGTTTTGTTCAGTGTGCCGGCGGCCACATCGGTGCCGGACGTTTTTTCCACGGGCATGGGTTCA
>DATLII010000520.1:0-2864 GCA_035539495.1 Dongiaceae bacterium | reverse complement strand
TTATCAAACTTCAAATCATGCCCCGCGTTCTGCTCGATGAATTTCGGCGTGGCGCTGGCATCCATCACCCGGCCAAAATATTTCACGATCAACTTCGGCAATTCGAAAACCGGAAATTTATAGCCCTTACCGAAATGACGACGCAGAATGTTGGCAATCTCCAGCATGCTGGGCTCGCCGTTCGACAGAATATGCCGGCCTTCCGCGTCCGGCCGGAACGCCGCTTCCACATGCGCCTGCGCCACTTCACGCACATCAACCCAACCCAAGCGCATGAACGGTACACCCGGCCACAGGCGACCGTTGCCCAATGCGCGCAAGGTATCAATGCTGGTGGACGCGCTGCTTTTCGTCAGCGCCGGGCCACCCACCATGCTGGGGTTGATTGTTACCAGATGCCAGCGTTGCTGGGCGTCGTGAATTTTCCAGGCTTCTTTTTCCGCCAGGAATTTGGAATAGGAATATGGCTGATGATTTTCGCTGCTGGAGAAATTCCAGTCAGCCTCGGTGAAAATACCGCGCGGATTTTTCTTCAGATCTGCGTTGTCACCGAACACCGCCGCTACACTGCTGGTCAGTACCACCCGCTTCACTGTATCCGTACGATTTGCCGCCTCTAGCACATTGCGGGTGCCTTCCACTGCCGGGCGAATCAGGGCCTCCTGTGGATCCTTGAAACCGCGCACCAGGAATGGCGACGCGGTGTGAATCACCACCTCACATCCCTGCATCGGCGCATCGAAGCTGCCCGGGGTCAACAGATCCGCCTTGAACAGTTTCAATGATCCCTGCGGAGCAGCCGCTGCAATTTTCTTCAGCGGTGCCACGGATTTTTCGTTGTTGGGATCACGCACAGTGCCATGCACAGTGCAGCCTTGTTCCAATAGCAGCTTGACGATCCAGTTCGCAATATAACCGGACGCGCCGGTAACCATGACCGGCTTGGTTTTATCGATGGGCTGTGGCATGGGATGAAGTCTCCGGGGGGATTTGAATGCCGCCACCATATGCGATGGATTAGCACCCGGCAAGCGCCGTTACACCCCGGATTGCGTGACTGACCGTCCCCCCTCCTTCTGTCTGCCATGAAAGGGCTGTCGCAGCCACCGAATTGCACTGCGTCCCAATTCGCCGCGGCACTGTTTGCTCACTAAGGGCCGGCGGCGCTATGCTTGCGGCCATTCGTAATTGCCCTGTGATCGGGTTTCTTATCGGATTTATCCGCGAGGCTGGCAATGCATTACGTGGTCCAACCGGGCGATACGCTCTGGCGCATCGCTGCAATCCAACTCGGCGATCCACAAAAGTGGACGCTGATCGCCCAGGACAATCCCCACACAAACGCCAACCGGCTGATGGTGGGTGAATCCCTGTATCTGCGGGACTCTGCCCTTAACCGCCACCGATCCAGCATCAGCGCACCGCCCCGAGTGTTTACCATCGCGCCGGCGCAGACCGCCACGGCCTGCACCAATGAACACGCCACCAGCCTGATTCCTGCGCGTGGCTTTCTGTTTGTACTCGCCGACGAAATCAATCCGCTGAATCAGAAAGTAGTGCGCAAGGTGATGGTGAATCCCAAACTGGCAGCGTCGCTGTCATTCCGCTTGGGCCAGACCGTGCCCGTGATGGCCAATCCGGAAGTGTTCGGGCTGCGTCCATCCGGACCTGCTAATTCGCCTATTTCCATGGGTCGGCATGCCTTGGGCATGAAACCAAGCCCGTTTTCCTCTGCTTCCACCCATCCACTGGGCGCACCGCGCTTTTCCGGTAGCCGTTTCTGGATCGATGTTGCCAAAGCCGAGGCCGCCGGCGCCACGTTTCACAGCACCCAGGAAATCATGGACGACCTGGATCGCATCGCCAAAAAGATGAAAAAGCCGGAAGACGTGGCACGGGCGGAGCGGATCAAAGATCTGGTGCGGGGCGACAAGGAAGTGCTGATCAAGGGCCCGGTGCCCGCAGGCGCGGTAAAAGGTGCCACCAGCATGGCCATCACTCGCAGTCTGCAAGGTGTGCAGGTAGTGGGCTTCGTAGTGACGGCGGTGGACCTGACCCACGCTACCCAGAAATCCGTGCAGCAGAATTCCATCAAACCCATCGCGGCGGAAACGGTCCGCCAGGCCGGCGGCTGGGGCATGGCTTGGGCCGGCGCAAAATTGGGCGCAATGGGCGGAGCTGCCCTCGGCATCGAAACTGGGCCCGGCGCGCTGATCACTGGCGCCATTGGCGCAGTCGCGGGCGGTGTGGCAGGTTATTGGGGATTCGATTGGATCGCCGACCACATCGACGCAAACTGAAATCGAGGCTGCCATGAACCTGCCCGAATTTCTCAATCAATGTCCGCCGCCCTGGATCGCGTTTCCGGCCATCGAGCCTGACACCTTGCCCGCCCACATGCGCCAGGGCGCAGCAGAGCCTTGGTTCGACCAGCAGTGGCGTCCCTTCTGGATGAGCCTGACACCCGCGCAGCAGGAGCGGTATCTGAGCCATTGGAAAGCCTCTCAGGAATGGCGCGACACTCTCGCCTTCTTCTTCAATCCGGAGTGGGAAGCGGACGCGGCGCAGGATGCGGCTGAATCCGAACAATTACTGCAGGCCAGCCGAACCGCCCGCGCCGCCGCCAAACCATCACTGCTGTCACGCTGGTTCCGTCGCAAGCGCTGAGACCGGGGCCGCGATCCGCTATAATGCCCTGCCACCCAGCCGACACAGGTCCCCCCTTTCATGCCCTCCAATGCGCAAAAACTGCAGAAAATCGGCAGACCCGCCAACGACCCTCACTGGCCGGACTATGTTCAGGATTACAGCCTGGACGCTAGCGACATCCCTGAACTGATCAGCTACATCACCGACAAAAGTTT
>DATLII010000519.1:0-12863 GCA_035539495.1 Dongiaceae bacterium | reverse complement strand
ATACCGCTGGCCGCCACATCCAGTAATACATCCACCAGGTGATCTGCCAGCAGATTCACCTCATCCACATACAGCACGCCTTGATGCGCGCGCGCCAGCAAGCCGGGGCGAAAATCCGCGCGGCCTTGTTGCAGTGCCGATTCAATATCCAGGCTGCCAATCAGTTGTTCTTCGCTGGCTCCCAGCGGCAGATTCACAAAGTGACCTTCCGGCAGCAGTTCTGCCAGTGCCCTGGCACTGGTGGATTTCGCGGTACCGCGAGGGCCTTGAATCAACACGCCACCAATTAAAGGATCGATGGCCGCCAGCAGCAGCGCTGTTTGCAATGCCGTTTGGCCGTGCAGCGCACTGAAGGGAAACGCGGGCGGCTTCGTGGTCATGGCTGTGATCCTTCCAGTTGCTGTTCGGCGTGCAAAAGATGGTGTTCCAACTGCTGTTGGTATGGGCCGGGCTGTTGCCACAATCCGCGCTGGATGGCTTCCAGCAGACGTTCGCACATGTCGCGCAACGCATCGGGATTATGCTGCTGCAGAAAATCGCGGGTGGCGTCGTCGTTGACATAAGCGTCGGTGACAGCGGCATACTGATCGTCGCGCACGACCCGCGCTGTGGCGTCATAAGCAAACAGAAAATCCACGGTGGCCGCCATTTCAAAGGCACCCTTGTAACCGTGACGTTTCACACCGTCGATCCATTTGGGGTTGGTGACACGGGCGCGCACCACACGGCTGATTTCCTGCTCAAGTGATCGCAGCTTGGGGGATTGCGGATTGCTATGATCGCCAAAGTAAATCTGCGGTTGAGTGCCACTCAAGTGACGCACCGCGGCGGTCATGCCGCCCTGGAATTGATAGTAGTCATCCGAATCCAGCAGATCGTGTTCCCGGTTATCCTGATTTTGCAGCACCAGATCGATGCCGGCCAAACGCTGCGAAAACTGCGGCTGGGCTTCGATGCCATACTCCTGTTGACCATAGGCATAACCACCCCAATTCAAATAGGCGGAGGTCAGATCACCATCGTTCTGCCAGTTACGCTGGTCGATTAGTCCTTGCAGCCCGGCACCATAGGCACCCGGTTTGCTGCCGAAAATACGGTAACCGGCTTGGCGTCGCGCGACATTGGCATCACAACCTTGCGCTACTAATAGTGCAGTTTCCTGTTGAATGCGGACGCGTATCGGATTGACGTCGGCGGGTTCATCCAATTCCGCTATAGCTTGCACTGCTGCATCAAATAATTTGATCACGTTGGCGAACGCGTCGCGGAAGAATCCGGACACGCGTAGAGTGACATCGATTCGTGGCCGGTCCAGCAGCGACATGGGCAGGATTTCAAAATCCGTAACCCGATGACTGCCATAAGCCCATTTGGGTTTTACCCCGATCAGTGCAAAAGCCTGGGCAATATCATCGCCACCGGTGCGCATGGTGGCTGTGCCCCACACCGACAAACCAATAGCGCGAGGATAGTCGCCGTTTTCCTGCTGGAATTTTTCAATCAGCACCGAGGCGGATTTCGCGCCGACCTGCCAGGCAGTGGGTGTAGGAATAGCGCGGGTGTCCACCGAATAGAAATTGCGGCCGGTGGGTAACACGTCGGGGCGGCCACGTGATGGCGCGCCACTGGGGCCGGGGGGTACAAAGCGGCCTGCCAATCCACGCAGAAGGTTTGTCAGCTCCTGTTCGCCGCAAGCTTGTAGAGCAGGCAGAAGTTGCTGTTGAATGCGATTCATAACGGCACTGGTGTTAGGCCAGGCGCTGTTGTCAATTTCCGGCAAGCCTTGTTCCAGTATCTGCAACGCCAGCAACTCCAATCGCTCGCGAGCATCGCCATAAGTCCGCCACGGTGTCGTGCTGATATTTTCCAGCAAAGCATGGCGTGGATGAGACCAGGGTTCTTCCCAAGCTGCATCCAAAGGATCGAAATCGGTTTCCAATTGTAGATCCAGTGCCAGCGCGCGGAGCAGACTGTTATCGCCGCCGCTGCCATGGCCTACGGGATAGCGCGCCAATGCCAGCAAAGTATCACGCAGCTGCACGCCTTGCGGCGATTGGCCAAACACATGCAGGCCGTCGCGAATCTGCGTCTCTTTCAGCTCGCAGAGGTAGGCATCGGTGCGATTCAGTAGCAGTTGTTCTTCTTCCGCGTTGGCCGGCGCGGGCAGACCCAAATCTTTGTGCAGGTTTTGCTGCAGTGCCTGCTGCAGAATCTGTTTGCGCAGCAGATTGGCGCGGTTGCGATCCAGGCTCAGCGCTTCATAGTATTCATCTACCAGTCGTTCCAGATCCTGTGTCTCGCCGTAATTTTCCGCCCGCGTCAGCGGTGGCATCAGGTGATCGATAATCACGGCCTGTGCACGGCGTTTGGCTTGGGTACCTTCGCCCGGATCATTGACAATAAAGGGATACAGGTGTGGCAGCGGACCAAAAATCAGATCTGGCCAGCAGGACTCGCTCAGCGCGACGCTTTTGCCCGGCAGCCATTCCAGATTGCCGTGTTTGCCTACATGTACGATGGCGTCGCATTGCCATTGCGTCCGCAGCCAGAAATAGAATGCCAAATAATAATGCGGTGGCACCAGATCAGGATCATGGTAGTTCGACATCGGCGCCAGTTGATAACCCCGCGCTGGCTGAATGCCTACAAAAATATGGCCGCAACGGATGCCCGCGATCATAAAGCGCTGTTGGCGCAACATGGGATCCTGCTCTGGCGGCCCCCAGCGTTCGATGATTTCGCGCTGGCTGCTCTCAGGTATTTGCCGGAAGCATTGCAAATAGTCCGCTAGCGCAAAACTTTGCAGTGCCGGTCGCAATGACCACTGATCAGGGTCATTGGTGATGCCCTGCTTTAGCAATGTCATCAACGCATCGCCATCAGCAGGAATGTTATCTACTCGGTAGTTGTCCGCTAGCAACGATTGCAGAATCCCAATCACCGATGCCGGCGTGTCCAGTCCGACGCCATTGCCCAACCGGCTGTCTTTAGTGGGATAGCTCGCCAGGATCAGCGCCAATTTCTTTTCGTCGTTGCGTAAATTGCGCAGCTGGCACCAGCGTCGTGCCAGCTCCACCACAAAAGCCATGCGCTCCGTTTGCGGCTGGTACTGCACGACATCGGTTTGAGTAAGATCGCAACGATAATCCAAACCTTTGAAACTGACCGCCCGAGTAATGATGCGACCATCCACTTCCGGCAGCGCCACATGCATGGCAATGTCGCGCGGTTGCAAGCCTTGCGGATCGTCGCGCCAAACGTCTTCATTGCCGCCGCTCAAAATTAATTGCAGCACAGGAACATCATCCAGCAGCGCCATTTGATCTTGCGGCGCATCGATATTGCCCTGGGAAAATGCGGTGGTGTTCAGAATCAGTTGCACGTTGCTGTCGCGACACAAATGCTGCAGCGTGCTGACGCAGAGTTCATCCTTCAGCGACACCAACGCCAGCGGTAGTGGATTCAATGCTTGTTGCTGCAGCAGATCACACAGATGGCGAAAAACTTTCGTATTGCCCGCCTGCAAATGCGAGCGATAGAACAATACCGCGATACCCGGCGCATCTGCGTGCCACTGTTCCTGCCAGTCTGCCAATGTTCCCAGCTCGGTGACCGGATGATAAATGCTGATCGATGGTAGCGGCCGTGGCGGTGCGGCCCGCAGCGGCAAATCAAAAAAGCGTTCACCGATAAAGCGGATCATCTGCTGCGCATTGAGCGCGCCGCCTTCACGCAGATAGCGCCACAGCGTACGACAGTCGTCCTGTGCCACCGTACTTTTCATCAGCAGGTTGGTGTCTTCCGTGGTGTCACCGGAAAACATTGCCAACGGAATTTTGCGGGTGCGACACAATTCAACGACGCGCTCGGTGCCGTAAGGCCAATAACTTTCCCCGCCGAGGTGATCAATGATGATCAGCCGCGCATGTTGCAGCACGTCATCCAGATACAAATCGATGGAAGCCGGTTGCCGCAGATGCAGCAGATTGGCGAGCCGCAGCGATGGCAGCGTCGCCGGTTCATTAAGTCCGGATTGCAGATGGGAGTACTGTGCCGCCAACAGCGCCAGGGTGGTATCCGCCGCGCTCAACAGCACGACATCGGCCGGCGTTTGGTCGAGGCGGGTGATGATGGAATCATCCTCGACAAAACCACCCGGTTGGGCTGCCAGCAAATGCATCAGGCAGTTTCCGCCAGCGCTGCTTGTTGCAAAGCTGCCTGCAACTGATCAGCCGGCAAATCCTGTCCAATCAGCACCAGATGCGTGGAGGGCACTTCATCTGCCTGCCAGCGCCGATCGAAGTAGCTATCGAAGCGGGTGCCCACACCTTGCACCAAAAGCCGCATGGGTTTGTCTTCAAGCGCAACAAAACCTTTCACGCGGAAAATGCAATGATCCTGCACCAGCTGATGTAATACAGCCAGCAGCTTCTCCCGATCCACTACAGGCAATTTCACCACCACAGAATCGAATTCATCGTGATCATGATCGTCACCTTCAAGATCGTGATGGCTGGTGCGCAGATGAATGCTGTCTTCAGCTGCGCGGTTCAATCCCAGCAACAGTTCTACGTCCAATGTGCCTTGCGTAGTCGCAACGATCTTCACTTCTGCCGGAATTTCCTCGCGCACTAGCGCCTCTACCGCTGCGCGAGCGTTGGCATCCGCCAGATCAGTTTTGCTCAACACGACCAGATCCGCAGCAGACAATTGATCTTCAAACAATTCATGCAGTGGCGACTCATGATCCAGATTCGGGTCCGCCAGGCGTTGCTCATTTACCGCATCCGGATTCGCCGCGAACTGGCCCGATGCAGCAGCCGGTACATCCACCAGCGTAACCACAGCGTCCACGGTGAATGCATTCTTGATCTCAGGCCAGTTGAACGCTTGCACCAGTGGTTTGGGCAGAGCCAGGCCGGAAGTTTCAATCAACAGGTGATCAATATCGCCGCGCCGCTCGATCAATTGACGCATGACCGGATAAAATTCTTCCTGCACGGTGCAGCACAGGCAGCCGTTAGCCAATTCGTATAGCTGGCCTTCTTGCGGCGTACCTTCTTCATCGCAGCCAATGCCGCAGCCGCGTAGGATGTCACCGTCGATACCCAGTTCGCCAAATTCATTCACGATCACAGCGATGCGGCGGCCGCCGGTATTTTGCAGCAGATGGCGCAGCAGAGTGGTTTTGCCGCTACCCAAAAAGCCAGTGACGATGGTTGCGGGAATTTTACGGTTTGGTTGAGTCATGTCGGTCTCCAAATATTTTGTTAAATGCGTCGAACGCGAATGAAGGGTGCGGCACAGTGTTCATCAGTCGGGTGAGGGGAGAAAGGTTCTGTTTGGAAGCCTCAGCGGCATGGATGCCGCTGAGGCGCCCCAAGGGATGGGTTCACGGCGACTTTCAAACAGAACCTTTCTCCCCTTGCTCGACGTCGCGCTGTATCTAAAATCGTCACAGTTCCAACGGCGGAATCCGCGCCACAAACTTGCCCTTGATCCCCTCCGGCCATTCCTTGAAAGGCACCTGCCCGGATTCCGATTGCATATACTTACGGCTGTAATCCAGCAACGTTTCCACGGCGCTAGCATCAGGAACGAAATCCCCGATCACATAGCCAATTTTCTCCGGCGCCCGCAGCTGCACCACACAATGCCGTTTACACGACATCAAACAACGAAAACGCTGCAATCGTGGGTTAGCACCATCCGTTTCTAACGACACGGCCAACCGCTGCTCCAGCGCGCGCGCCAACAATTCCCCCGGTCGCACTGCATCCGGTTGCTTGTCATCAAAACCGCAGGTTTCACACACCACCAACACAGCGCTCACAGCAAATCCTTCTGCATCAGAAATCAATTCCCGGCTGCGCTTTCACGCCGGCTTTAAATGCATGCTTCTCGTCGCTGATTTCGCTCACCGTGTCCGCCAACTCCACCAACTCCGGCTTTGCCGCGCGCCCCGTCAAAATCACCGTTTGCGTGCCGGGCCGATTCCGAATCGCCTCCACCACTTCCTGCGTATCCAGATAGTTGTACTTCAGCATGTAGGTGATTTCGTCCAGCACCACCAAATTCAGGCTTTCATCCTGCAGCAACGCCTTGCAGTGAGCCCAGGCTTCATCAGCTGCTGCTTTATCCGCGTCCCAATTCTGCGTGTTCCAGGTAAAACCGGTGGCCATCGCGTGATAGTGCACTTGGGGATTCTGTTGCAGCAGATACATTACTTCGCCAGTGGAATGCGTGCCCTTGATGAATTGCACCACCCCCACCTGATGGCCGTGGCCCAGTGCGCGGAACAGCGTGCCAAAGGCTGACGTGGTTTTACCCTTACCATTGCCCGTGATCAGAATCACGATGCCGCGTTCTTCCTGCGCACTTTCAATGGCAGCGTCCACCACGGCTTTCTTGCGTCGCATGCGATCGGCGTGGCGTTCTTTTTTGTCCTGGTCCACAGGTGTTCCCCTGACATCACGATGTCAACGATGAATGAAAACGGGCAGGCCGGGGGCAGAGGTATGACAGACTGGTTGGAGAGAAGAGAAAGGTCACCAGCATGATCTGCCCGCCGCAGAACCAATACGTACGTCGATTTCCAGGCCGGTATCCAGACTCGTGAGGGATTCATTGCGGGCAACGCCTTCCCATGTCCAAGGACACAGTGGCCAGTGTGCTGCCTTGCTCTCACTTACTGTTGCGGGGGCAGTACCGGCATTGTGATAACCCTGATGAATGCAGGGCCAACGCACCGGTTTCCCGTTTAACGGATCGGGGATTGGAGCCACGATCCGCACCTGAAAAGCCGGGGAATGCTAAAGCATCCGGCGAAGCGGGGTCAACCTTGCAGGGGCAGGTGGAGCAGGAGGCAGAGAATTTGGCAGGTCCGAAAAGCAAGAAGGGAAAGCTTTCGCTTTCCCTTGTGCTTCATGTTTCTTATTTTTTTTATTGAAGGAGAATTCTTTTCTTTGGACCGGGCCCGTAGGCCCGGTCCTTCTAGTGCCGACTCTTATTGTTGTTTTCAGCGTGTTTATTTTTGTTTTTTTCGCCAATCGCTTTTTTATTTTTATGATGCTTGCTTGTTGCCTGTTTTTTTTTATTTTTGTTATTTTTCTGAGGTGGCTGTGGCAGATGAGGTAGAGGAAGGTTGGGCCGATTTTTATTGTTTTTGTACTGGCTTCAACTTCTTCGTGACTACCACCATGCTGCCACTTAACTAGAACCACCCGTTTAACTTTATTATTGTTATTGTTGTTGTTGTTTTTCGGACCCTTGTCAGAACCTTCTTATTCTTTTTGTTGTCTGTCTTAGGTACACCGAATATATAGCAGAGTGCGTGCCAAGTTCCGCACAAAACACAATGTCGTTATTTATCATTAACTTAACAATGTTAAATTGTGTAACGTCGGTAACTTGGCAGGGTTCTGTTACCGTTACCCGGGTAAACTGTTTCTTTTTGTGTGTACCGCGGTAACACTTTGCTTTTCGGTATCACCGGTAACAGGTTGTTACACTCCCCGGGAATCCATCCGAATTTCATTTATTTAAAGCATCGAAACGAAAAGTTGGTCAAAAGGCCGGTATCGCTTGCTTATTAAATGCTCAAACACGACAAGATAGATGCCAGAGAAACGATCAAAAAATGATCAAGCGAAATGACGATTCATTGACGCCAGGCTTCTATGCCAGGCGTCGTGGGCGTTTTCGTTGGGAAATCAATTGGGCGCTGAAAAGGAAGGGGATGAGAAACAGCAATGGCGCTCAATAATTAGCGGGAAAACGGCTTTTTGCGCGGAATACCCAAACGCTGACGGCGTTCCCACAGGCACTTGCGGCTGATACCCAGTTTTTGCGCCAGTTCGGTTTCCGTCATCTGTTCCTGGTGTTCCAACACGAAACGCTGGAAATAGTCTTCCAGGGACAGGTCTTCCTGAGGCTCATCGGCGATATCGCTGTTGGCGCGGAAGTTCTGGCTGGGGGTGGGCAGGGGATAATCTTCCTCCAGTTCGTACTGGGGGGACAGGTCGATGGCCAGCAGGTCCGGTGTGATGCTATTACCGTCAGCCAGGATCACCGCTCGCTCAATGGCATTTTCCAGTTCGCGTACGTTGCCGGGCCAGCGGTACTGGTTGATGGCATCCACGGCGTCCTGGGAAAAGGTCAGCTCGGGCTTGGTCATCTTGCGCGCGGTGCGGATCAGCAGCTCCTTGGCCAACTTCTCAACATCCTTGCCACGCTCCCGCAGGGGCGGCAGCCGCAGCTCCACCACGTGCAGGCGGTAATATAAGTCTTCCCGGAAGCGGCCTTCGCGCGCCAGGTTCTTCAGGTTGCGGTGGGTCGCCGCCACTAGCCGCACATCCACCGTCTTGGATTGAACTGATCCCACGCGACGGACTTCCTTTTCCTGCAACAGGCGCAGCAGGCGGGCCTGGGCTTCCAGGGGCAGTTCGCCGATTTCGTCCAGGAACAGGGTGCCGCCGTCGGCCGCTTCCACCAGCCCTTTACGGTTGGCGTTGGCGCCGGTGAAGGCACCTTTCTCATGGCCGAACAGTTCGGATTCGATTAGGGTTTCGGGAATGGCGGCGCAGTTGACGGAGATGAGGGGGCCTTCGCGGCGCAGACTCTGCTCGTGGACAGCGCGGGCCACCAGTTCCTTGCCAGTGCCAGATTCGCCCAGCACCAGTACGGTGGAATCGGTGGGAGCCACTTTCTGGATGTTGCGGAACATGGCCTGCATGGCGTCGCATTCACCGATCATGCCGCTCGCAGGAAAGTCGCGGCTGATTTGGGATTTCAGAGCCTGGTTTTCCCGCTCCAACGCCTTCTGTTTCAGGATGCGTTCCACGGTGATTAGCATTTCGTCGTGGTCGAACGGCTTGGCGATATAGTCCACCGCGCCCATTTTCATGGAATCCACAGCGGACTTCAGGCTGGCATAGCTGGTCATTACCAGGACGGGCACGCCTTCGGACAAGGGAATGATATCGGTGCCGGGGGCGCCGGGCAGACGCAGATCAGTAACGATCAGGTCGAAATCCGCGAGCTTGAAATTGTCTACCGCATCCTGGACCGCGCCCGCCTCACTCACCTGGTAGCCATTGCGTTCCAGCAACCGGCGCAGCGCAGTGCGAATCACGGACTCGTCTTCAACGATCAGGATGTGGCTCATGCGTTTCCTCGAAATGGATGCCGGCGTCGGGTGTTTCCAAGAGTAACACCGGATAGCGGGGGAGGGTAATGGTAACACGGGTGCCTCCGCCGGCGGAATCCAGCGGACTTTGGATGGAAATGTGCCCGTAATGCTCCTCAATAATGCTATAAACCAATGACATACCGAGCCCTGTACCCTTGCCCGGATCCTTGGTGGTGAAGAACGGTTCGTATATGCGGGCCAGCACGTCTGGGGGAATGCCGCTGCCCTGGTCTTCGACCTCCACCACGATGGTGTGTTCTTTCTGGTGGCTGTCCACGCTGATGGTAGTGCCGGGTTCGGAGGCGTCGCGGGCATTGCTCATCAGGTTGATGAAGACCTGGGTCAGACGCTGACGATCGCCTTTGGCGCAATGATCCGGGTGGACGCGATTGACGAAGCGGACCTGGGTGCTTTCCTTGTTCAGGGCCAGCAGATCCATGGCTTCCTGCACGGATTCCCGCACCATGACCTGTTCCTGCGCCACATGAGCAGTGCCGCTGTGGCTGAAGCTCACCAGGGATTGCACGATACGGGTGATGCGCTTGGTCTGATCCAGTATTTGTTCGGCAGTTTCCAAAACGACTTTGTCTTCGCTGTCGAAGCGCAGGTTCTGCGCCAGACAGGCGATACCGGTGATGGGATTGCCAATCTCATGCGCCACGCCTGCGGCCAGTCGGCCCACCGATGCCAGTCGTTCGCTGTGAGTCAGGTGGTGTTCCAGCATGCGCATCTCGGTGGTGTCCTCCACTACGATGACCTGGCCGCCGGGGGACGCACTGCTCTTCGATAGGCCCAGCGCCGCCTTGTGCAGGCTCAGCCAGCGGTGCACGCCCTCGTATTCCACTTCCCGCTGCTGATTGCGGCTTTCACCTTCGATAAAGCTTTTGAGCAGCTCATCCCATGGTGCGGGTAGATGTGTGATGTGGGAGCCGAGGATAGTGTCCGCCGGCACGCGGGTGATCAGCTCCAGCGCGCGGTTCCAACCCAGTACCTCGCCATCGCTGCCCAGCGAGCACACACCTACCGGCAGATCCTGCAGGGTTTGCCGGTGGAAGCGTCGCAAGCTGTCCAGTTCGCCGGCCAGGCCGGTGAGCTTGTCGTGGTATTCCTCCAGCCGGCTTTCGATGAAATGGATGTCTTGAGTGGCGGTGTTCTGGGAGTGAATGACATAAGGAACCGAGGATTCCAGAATGTCGTGCGCTACAGACGGCCCCAGCAGGCCCGACAGGTTGGATTCGAGCTGATCGCGCAGACGACGCAACGCGTAAGGGCGGGTCTCATCCAGGCTCATCGCGAGATCGTTCAGCGCCAGATCCACTTCACGACGTGCGGTGACGGCGCCCAACGGTTTTGCCAAACGTCCAACGAATTCCCGCGCGGTTTTCACCGACAATTCCCAGCGCTGCGGTCGGCGCAGGTTGTCGACGTTGCAGGTTTCCGCCGCCAGTTTTTCTGATGGAGTCGCTTCCGTCAGCAGCGACACGATGCCGAAGATCAGCGAGTTCAGAAAGATCGCGAAGGTCGCCACCATGTAGCTGTTGTTCACGGTGGGGAACACGTCGTTGATCAGGATGGGGATGTTGACGCGGATCTGCATGCCCAGCAGTACGGGCAGCAGCAGGCCGAACAGCCAGATGCAGAAACCGGCGGCGAGACCGGCAAGAAAACCGTCGCGATTGCCGCGGCTCCACAGCAGCACGCCGAACAGCCCCGGCACGAATTGCATGGCGGCGACGAAAGCCAAAAAGCCCAGTTCCGACAGCGTGTGGCGCCCAGCCATCAGCAAATAAAAACCGTAACTGATCAGGATGATGGCGGCGATCAGGCTGCGGCGGCTCCACAGCAGCCAGGAATATAAATTGCGACGGCGGTTGAAGGGAGACAGCGGCAGCACCAGGTGATTCAGCACCATCGCCGACAACGACAGCGTGCAGACGATGATCACGCCGCTGGCGGCGGACAGGCCGGCCACGAATACCAGCATCACCAGCAGCGGCGATTCCAGCGACTGCGTAACGCTGAGGGTGAAATATTCCGGATTGCCAAAAATATTCAGCTTCGATGCGGCCCACACGATCACCAGGATCGGCAGCGAAATCAGGAACAGGTAGAGCGGTAAACCCCAGCTGGCGGTGAGCAGCGCGCGCGGATTCAGGTTCTCGGTAAAGGCCATGTGGTACATGTGCGGCATGGCGATGGCGGATACGAAAAAGGCCGCCACCAGGCTCCTCCATGGTCCCTCTTCCAGCGGCTTGTACAGCTGCATCAATTGATCGGGATGATCTGACAGCCAGTCATTCAGCCCACCGAAACCGCCAAACACCTGCCACAAGATCGTGCCGCCGGCGACCAGCATGACCAGTACTTTGATCAGGGATTCAAACGCAATCGCCACCACCAGGCCTTCGTGTTTTTCCCGCGCGGAAATATGGCGCGCGCCGAACAGGATGGCGAACAGGATGATCATGCAGACGAAGCTGAAGGCCAGCATGTCCGGCGAGGTGTCCGGCACCAGCACATGGATTGAATCCGCCACCGCCTGAATCTGCATGGCCAGCAGTGGCATGATCCCTACCAGCATGCACACTGTCACCAGTGCACCCACCACGGGGCTGCGATAACGGAAAGCCAATAGGTCCGCCAGCGACCCCAACTGGTAATTGCGCACCAGACGCAGAATGGGCGCCAGCACGATAGGCGCCAGCATAAAGGCGCCGGAAATACCCAGATAATAAGCCAGGAAGTTGTAGCCGAAGTCGTGAGCGAACCCCACCGCGCCGTAAATTGCCCAGGTGCTGGCGAAGACTCCCAGCGACAGCACATAGGTGATGGGGTGACGCACCAGGCGGGCTGGTACGTAGCCCTGGTCGGTCACCCAGGCCACGCTGAAGAAAAACAGCAGGTAGGCCAGGCCGATGCCGAAGATTTCCGTGAGATTAAAATCCATCAAGATCACGGCTCCGGGCAATCCAGAAGGTCAGGCCGATCAGCAGGCCCCACACGATGAACGGCCGCCACCAGGCCGCGCCGCTTTCTGCCCACCACTGCATCAGGGCTGGGGACAGCACATAAGCGCCGGCGATGAAGATCAGGACCAGTCGATCGATATACATGGAAGGGATACCACAATGGGGTGCTGTTGAAATGGTACGTCAGCGCACTCGGAGGTGCAAAGTGACTGATGGAACGTTGGGCGGTTGAGCTGGGACAAAACCGGCAGGCAATGGGGGTGAATCCGTCACCCGGCGGGCAGCGAGGATTCCAGCAACGTCATACCCCGCGGCACCTTGGCCAGTGACCAGTGGTCGATGCTCCAGCGCAACAGCTCATTATGCCCGGTTTGCTGCAATGCAGATGGCGGTTGTTGACCGAGAGCCTGCAGGCAGCGAAACAATGCCGGCACGGGATCTGTCTTGGGCAGCGGCGCGGCGAACGTCTGCTTCGACAGCTTCTGGCCCTGCTCATTCACAATCACCGGCAGATGCACATAGTGAGGCGTAGGCAGGTTGAGCAGATGCTGCAGGTGAAGATGGCGCGGGGTGGAATCCAGCAGATCGCTGCCGCGCACGATATGCGTGATGTTTTGCGCGGCGTCGTCGATCACAACCGCCAGGTGATAAGCGTAGAGTCCGTCCTTGCGTTTGATGATGATATCGCCGCCGTCGTGCTGCAG
>DATLII010000518.1:0-16777 GCA_035539495.1 Dongiaceae bacterium | reverse complement strand
CAGGAAACCGAACTGAAAAAACTCGACGACACTTTGGTATTGGCGCTGGATGTGAGTGATCAAGCCAGCATCGACGCCGCTGTGAAAAAAGCGTTGGAGAAATTCGGCGGCATCGACGTGTTGGTGAATAACGCCGGTTATGCGCTGATGGGCGCGTTTGAAAATGCCAGCGACGAACAGATCCAGCGTCAGTTCGACACCAACGTATTCGGATTGATGCGTGTCACCCGCGCAGTGCTCCCGCATTTCCGTGCGCGCAAGGCTGGGTTGGTGCTTAACGTCGCCAGCATGGCGGGCCGTTTACCGATTCCGCTGATGAGCGTGTACAACGGCAGCAAGTGGGCGGTGCAGGGTTTTTCCGAGTGCCTCACCTATGAACTGGCGCCGTTCAACATTCAGGTGAAAATTGTGGAGCCGGGTGCGGTGAACACAGCGTTTTTCGGCCGCTCCGGCGATCGTGCCAACGCCACTGGCGTGGATGCGTACGATGCGTTGATGGAAGCGCAATTCCCGGTGATCGACAAAACCGGTCCCGGTGGCAGCACCAGCGAAGAGGCCGCCGAGGTGATTTTCCGTGCCGCCACCGACGGCCGTGGCACCCTGCGTTACAGCGTGGGCCGCGATGCGAAAGTGTTGTTGTCAGCGCGCAAACTGCTGCCAGATCAGGTGTTCCTGCCGATGATCGGCTGGTCGCTGTCGCCGGATGTGTTCAAGCGGTTCGGGCGCATGTTCTACAAACCGTCCTGAATACAGGTATGTGGCAGATTCCGGGTGACCCAATCGCCCGGAATTTTGCGACGTTAGCTTCCCGGATTTAACCCAACATTGGTTTGTGACAAGCCATTGCGGGCTTCCTCTCGATTGTCGATGCGTCTGTAGTAGGTAAAAAGTTTAACCTTCGTTGGAAGTTGTGGAAGCTCCGCTTGCTCAAGCCGGTAGTGTTGCTTGAATTCCGGACTATTGGCCATTTCAACATCTGATAGAAACCATGGGTCTGATATCAGGCTTCCCTCGGCAGGTCCCGCAATGATGTAGTCCGGTCTCCGATTCAATACATACGCGCCGTCGCCCTTGAGGTGGCCAGGCGCCCACTGCATGCGCGCCAGCATCAGATCACGGGTAACGTTTCGTCGCGCGATGGTGGCATCATTCAAGCCGAGCATGTCGATGAACTGTAATCTGGGTGCGTAATACGGAGTTGATCCTGCTGTGTGCAGCGCGACCAGTGAGTTGTCCGGCCAATGCTCATTGATATATTCACCGACCACCTTTCCGACATCTGCAGCAGGATCGGGTAGAGCCGGGCTCAAATTGATATCCCGCAGTTGGGCCGCACTCACGATAAAAAATAGGGCGAAAACGATTTCGCGTTGCCGTACGCTCAGCTTCCGAAAATAAAGGGGTGCAAGACCGCCAATCAGCAACGCCATGAGCGGAATGATGGGCAGCATCATGCGAAATGCCTGCATATGATCGCCACCTACAGAAAATAAATAGGCACCGAAAACTACGCAGCAGGCCAGCAAAAAAATGTGTTCTTGGCGAAGCCTGCCGGCACGCCAGGTATGAAATACCAACAACAAGGTGATGGCTGGCAAGAAGGGAGGGCTTATCAGAAACTTGGCGAGGTACTTGAATCCGGTATAAACACGTACTTCAAGCGGAGCCCCAGACTTCGCATGGTATGTGTTGGGCAATATGTCGCCATAGAAGGACAGTTGCCACAGACTGTAGGGGACGACAATAACAAGGACCGCGAGGGAGAACACGGGTAGCACAGCCCACCCGGCGCGTTTTTGCCAAACCGAATAGAGCAGATAGCCCCCGCTGACGACACCGAAGACTGCGCCATCTGGCCTCAGCAAATAGGCCAGTCCAAAAATTAATCCGCTCAATGCCGCCCAATACAGTTGTCGTTCACTGTTCAACGAACACTGTGTTGCTACGACGCCCGCGCAAATAAAAAACGTGAATGTGACGCTTTCAAGCCCACCCATTGCCCACGTAATCAGGGGCAGAGAGGTCAGCAGAACCCAAGCACCGATCTTTGCTTCTGGCAACATCGGCTTCGTATCATCGATTGTGTTTTCAGAAAAGAAGCGAGTACTGATAAGCACCAGCACGATCAATCCGACAAATGAAACCATGCCAAGCAGTTTGCTGGCTAGCACCAGATCCATGCCGACATATCCCAACAAGTAGACCAACATCACAAAAAGGAAATTCGTATAGCCTTGCACATGTTCAGAGGGATTCCAGACTAAGCCCAGGCCGTTCAGAAAATTTTCGCTGTAACGTAGGGATATGTAGGCATCATCATGATAGAAGTCGTGGTTGATCCAGATTCCAGTCAAAGCAACAAGTACAGCGCACGACCAGAACCCCAACGTTTTAATGTTGCTCAATAGCATTACTGCATCCTTTTTATACATCGTGTTCATCCCTGCGGACCCTTTCATCTTTTACATTGATACATACGTTGTGTAGATCTGGACATTTTTCCTTAAAAGCCAGTGTCTTAATCAATGCGGTGGAGATAGTAGCACTTTCGAAAAAAAATTCTGCAGTTCGCGCCGCAGAATCAGTCGAGCCCGCTGGCGTGTGCCGGCGAATTATGAAATTGAAATTGACCTGATTATTTTGCACGCACCGGCAGACCACTTGCCCGTTATTCTGGATCTGCTGTGGGCGCTATCGAAGTATTGACGCTGGATGTAATGATCAAACCAGCATCGACGTTGCGGTTAAAAAAAGCGTTGGAAAAATTAGGCTGCATCGACGTGCGGGTGGATAACGGGGGCTGTGCGCTGGTAGGTGAGTTTGAATGTGTTCAAGCGGTTCGGGCGGATGTTTTACAAGAGTTCTTAATCGCGGACGGAGCCTGCCCGTGACTTATGTCGCCGGGCTCAAGGCTTTGCGCTCAAGGTACATCCACCCGAAAAGTATCGGAAGAACCGCGCCGCGCATGCTGCTGCAGAATGGCTCGAAATTTTTCTGCAGCAGCTTCGGTGTCGGCGTAAAAGCTGACAGTATCAAATGCCGGCGTGATTCTCTTTTGCATCAGCTTGAGTTCGCCCACCTTGATCCAGTTCGCCGGCCTTGCCTTGATCCAGCCTTCGTAAATCATCGCATAATGCACATTGCGGCTGGTCATCAGCCGATCGATCCAACGGGCATCCTCATCACTGCTATTCAATCGGCTGTTGAGCGCTTCAATAGATCCCAGGCCCCACAAATCCAGCACGTAGCGCCCCGACCGCAGTGTAACCATGCCAAGATCGTTCACCGCCACGCTGCCATCCAGTTGTTTGGCAATCTCCGCCATCTGCCCATGCTGATAGTGAATGTTGGCAGCGGCTCGTGGTACGTATAGTGTGCAGAACAACAATGTGATGAACAGAATCGGCAGCAGCCAAACCACGCGCCAACGTTTATGGTTGTGCTGAGTCAGCAGATGCAGGCCGATGATCATCACGAAGATCACATAGTAAACCTCGTAGCGCCCGAACCAACCAAACTTTCCGAACAGAAAATGCAACAGTGTGACGCTGGCCAGCATCAAAACGAAGGACCGGTTGGTTCCATATAGCTTGCGGCAAATGAGTCCGACGGGAATTAATATGAGCCCGTAAAAGGTGAGATTGCGCAGCAGGTTTTTCCATACGGACGGGGAAGATCCGTCGGATAATTTGGCCACCACGGAAGACGGCAACAATCCAAGTTGCTTCTGATTCAGGAAAAAACTGAAACTACCCAGCAGCAATAGCAGGAACACGGTCGATATCTCCGCTTGCTTTTTCTCACCTTGCGCAAAGCAATAGGCCAGAACCGGCACCGAAATCGCCAAGCCTTCGTAACGAACCAGTGGCAGCAATACCAGCGACGCATAAAACAGGTTTGAAAGATGGGCGCGTTGCCGAATCAATTCAGGATTCAACATAGCGTAGGTGATGAAAGCCACCAGCAATATTTGCAGGCTATGTTCCAGCCCGTTGAAAACCAGACCATAGCAATTCAGGGAAAGCAGGAGAACCAGCGTCAATGTCAGTGAGCGCAGCTTGCCCAGGTGCGAGAAAGTAGCAAGCAATACCAGCCCAGTAAGCACCAGAAAAACACAGTTATACAGCAGGGGAACGTATTCGAACCAATTACCCAGCGCGGCCGCAGGCACCAGCAGGAAAGGCCACAGTATGCTGCTGGACGGAGCCGATGCCTCAGTAGGATTGATGCCATAGTGGCCAAGCCAGATGTTCTTCGCCAAGGCCAGATGGATGTAGGGATCGTCCAGCGTATAGGTGAAATGCCCGTCGGTGAATTGCAACGTGCAGAGGAACAAAAGGACGAGGGGAACCAGAAGTACAGGTATGTCAGTAAGGTACTGGCCAAGGGGCGCGCCAGTCCGTGGCGTCGACACTATCACGTCGCTATCCTTGCGAAGAGATTCAATGAGGCTCCATTAGAGCAGGAAAGTGACCAAAACTCCCGGATTTTTGTCATTGTTGCCCAAGTGTCAATCGGGTTGAAAGCCTCTACAATCCCCTTTTCTTCCAATAAGAACAGAGGGGATTGTCATGAGCGACCTTTTTTCCATCCGCGGCAGAGTCGCGTTGGTGACCGGCGGTACCAGCGGCATCGGTTACATGATTGCGCAGGGATTGGTGAAGCACGGGGCGAAAGTCTATGTGGCCTCGCGCAAAGCAGATGCCTGCGAAAAAACGGCGCAAGAGTTGTCGGCGTTTGGTACATGCATCGGCATTCCCGCTGACGTCTCCACGGAAGCTGGCTGTGCTGCGCTGGTGAATGAATTGCAGCAACGTGAAGACAAACTGAATATTCTGGTGAATAACGCGGGCGTTACCTGGGGTGCCAGCTTCGATACGTATCCTGGCGAAGCCTGGGATAAGATTCAAAACCTGAATGTGAAATCCGCGTTCGTGATGACGCAGAAACTGACGCCGCTGCTAACGGCTGCTGGCACCGCCGATGATCCTGCGCGCGTCATCAATATCACCTCGGTCGCCGGCCAGACTTACAGCAGCATGCAGGCGTATGCGTACGGTCCCAGCAAAGCGGCGCTCAATCACCTCACTAAAATTCTCGCGAATGAATTGGCGGCGCGCCATATCACGGTGAATGCGATTGCGCCGGGCGTGTTTCCCAGCAAGATGACCGCCTTCATCATGAAGAACGAAGCGGTGGTGAAGCAGCAGGCCGAGCAGGTGCCGCTGAAGCGCCTGGGTGAACCGCGCGATATGGAAGGCGTGATCGTGTTTCTGACATCGCCAGCGGGTGCGTATATCACGGGTAACGTGATTGCGCTGGATGGTGGTACGGCGGTGAAGCCGGCGCCGTTTATTTAAATCGCCCCTCTGCTTGGACTGTATTTTTCCTGCACCTCAAGCCACATAAAAAGCCGGGATTAAATGCCCGGCTTCTCGCGAAAAATTCTGCACCTGGCTTTACATTGCTAGTGTTCAAGATTCTTGATATTTCACATTTTCATACAAAGGTATATACCGCGTCTCCTGATGCTTTCTTTGTCGTAGTCGCTGGCCTTTTTTCCTTTGTCTGACGGGCGTTACACGTTATTCCCCCAACCAATCAACTGAATTAGCACGAATTTGCGCGAACAAAACCGCTTTTTGGGTCAGCCAATTTTGTTGCCAGATGACATGATCGTGCAGAAAATCAAACTGCTCGCTGTTTAGTAATAGCTAAGCCAGCGCTTGAGCAATTTGCGTAACTGAGTTGTGCGTGGTGGAAATCAGGCTGTTTTCCATCTGCCAACTAAATAAAACAACAAATAGTCTGGACTACTCTATGTACTCAAGGTCGAACTCCATCAAAGTATTCCTGGTTTTTGCCATGCTGACGTTGTTGGCTGGCTGCTTGCCTCAACCAGTGGAAATCGTTACTCCCGCACTGAACGCCGTATCCAATCAGCCGCCTGAGTTCAGGTTGCGCTTCAAGGATGCGGTTCCCGCCACTTTCACCGCCACGATCAATGGCCAGGCGCTGGCGTCGAGCCTGTTCACGGTTTCCGGTAAAGATGCCTATATCCAATTGACCGCGAATCAGTTGGTGTCTGGCGAAAATACCGTTGCCGTTACCAGCCCTGGCAATGTCAGTCGCAAATTCCACTACGATATTGAAGGGCCGGTGGTCCACCTGTGGGGCGCAGTGGGAGAAGGTACCAAAACGGTGACCGGATATTTGACCGACATTGGCGGCCCCGCTGCGATCAGCATCAACGGCGTGCAGACAGCGGTGAACGCACAAGGCGCTTTCAGCCTGAATGTAGCGGCCGCGGAGTTCTATCAACTGGTTGCCACCGACAAATTTGGCAACGCCCGCCGTGAGACCTATGCCAGCCTCGGCCAGACGTTTGAAAAATCATTGGGCGTGCGGGTGAATCAGCAGGGTCTGGACGGTTCTGTCACCGACGCGATTCTGGCGATTGTGGAAGGCACCGAGTTTGCAGGGCTGCTGGTTAATCCCATCGTCAAAGAGTGCATTAACAATCCGCTGCTGGCAGATGCCTGTGCTGGAATCAGCGTCAACGACATCGATCTTTCTCCCGGCAGTTCGATTGATATCACCGCGCTGGACGGCAATCGTCTGGTGGTGGATATCAATCTGAGTGAAATCACATTGGATCTGACGGCTTCCACTTACGCAACTTGTCGGATAGCGACCTGTTCGCTGCTTCCCCTGATTCTTAGAGGCCAGACGTTTGGTCAGTTGAATTTCTCCGGCGCCGCCACAGTCCGCAACACCCACGTCGCCATGGACTTCGAGTTGTATGTGGAAAACGGCGAAATCAAGATTCGCATCATCCCTGGCTCGCTGGATGTGGATCTGCCGTTGAATGGCTTGTCGGTAGACATCGATTACGGTCTGGTGGAAAACATTCCGCTGGTGGGTGGTGTCTTCAACAATTTGATGAACAGTTTGATCAGTGGCCTGGGCAGCCCGATTGCTTCCATTCTGGCTGAAGTTTTTGACCAGTTCATCGCAACCCCGGTCAGCCTGATATTCAACTCACTGATCAGCGAAATCATCCCGGAAGAAGTGGGCGTCAACATTGCCGACACCACGTTGTACCTCGCCTTTATCCTGGAAAGTTTCGAAACCTCCCAAGGTGGATTCGAACTGGATCTGTCCACTGCGATCAACATCGAAAATGCGGATCCGACGGTGCTGCCGCCATTGGGTTCGCTCTACGTCACCGGTGATGCACCGGCTACCTATCCCAAAACCACACCAGACGGGACGCCCGTGGATTTAACGCTGACGGTGTCGGCCAATATGATCAACCAGGTATTGGCAGAAGCGTTCCAGGGTGGTGTGTTGAACATCAGTCTGAGCGAAGCGGACGGTCTCACCATCGGCTCTCTATTTGATCTGGATGATTTGCCGGTCGATCTTACGGGTGTCACTGATCTGCGGGTCGAGATTCAAGGTGGCACCGCACCGACCGTGAGCATACTGCCGCAAGCGGATGCGGAAACCGGCGTCCTGTTCATCAGCGTGCTGGATCTTGGCGTCGCAGTGAAAGTGGACTTCGGTGATGGCCGCGGTTTGCAGCAGATTCTGGCAACCACCATCGATCTGCGCGCGCCGATCAAAATTGCGATCAACGACGAGAATGCGCTCAGCCTGTCGATCGAGAAGACACCGGAATTTACCATTCAAAAGATTTCGGTGAGCCTGGGCGGCCTAACGTTGACCGTGAGTGACAAATCGTTCGTAGGAAGGATTGTGAATGCACTGGCGCCCTCGTTCCTGCCACCTGTTTTGGATGCCATTTGTGCCATTCCATTGCCGGCTGTTGCGGGCTTCGATTTGGAATTGGTGGATGTCTGGAATCCAAGCGCGAACAATCAGGCTTATATGTCGGTTGGCGTGAATCTGGTGCCCGCTGAAACGGAATAAGTCGATTGGCGATATTGCAAACCTAAATAAAAAGCCGGGCATGATGCCCGGCTTTTTGTTTACCTTCCGCTTCTCGCCTGCCGCCGCAACCAATACCATCCTCCCACTGCCAGCGGCGTGCCGAGGGTTACCCAGGACAGAACGTCATAGCCGCCGTCACCCACCAGCGCGGATATCAAACCCAATAGGCTCAACAACCCGAGCACTAACGGGACGCGGAAAATCTGCCACAGGGTGCGTCGTTCTACTTTCATGATTCCACCGCCTCGATCAGTCCACCGCTTTTCACTTCTTCCACCCGCCGTGCAACGGTGCTCTTGCGACCGAGCCACAGATACAGGCCACTACCCAACACCACGATGGTGAGGATATCCAGCAAGGTCCAGATGATTTTCAGCGGCAGGCCGCCGTAATCGCCGAAATGCAGTGGCTGTGACAGGAACAGGGTTTTCACGTACCAGGGCATCTCGCGGGTATCGGTTAACTCGCCGGTTACGGCATCCACCAAGGCCGGCTGCAACAAGCGCGAAGTCACCGGCGTGGTGCCTTTTAAAAACACCGCGTAGTGATGCGGGCTGCTGAATTGCGTGCCAGGCCAGGCGATCAGATGGAGTTTCTGCTGCGGCACTGCGGCGAGTGATACCGCCTTCGCCGCTTGTACGGAGCCGATTTGATCGGGTGGCGGCAGATCCTTGTAGGCGGCGGTCATCTCCGCCATCTGATCCTGCTGCCAGATGTACAGCACGATCTGGCTCAGCGTGTTGATGGTGCCGGTGAAGCCCACCACCAGCGCCCAGACAATGGTCACCACGCCCAGCAGGTTATGCACGTCGAGCCACTTCAGGCGCGGGCTGCGTTGCTTGCGCACCACACCAAAATCCAGCTTGCGCATGAACGGCGCATACAGCACGACGCCGGACACGATCGCCACCACAAACAGCAGCCCCATGAAGCCGAGGAACAACATGCCCGGCAGCCCGGCGAACATATCGACGTGCAGCTTGAACATGATGTGCATGAAGCCTTCGTCTGGCGGCGGTGTATCGAGAACCTGCGCCGTGCGCTCATCGACGATCACGGCGTTGGCTTCGTCCGGCGGCGCATCCAGCGCCGATGCCATTATCACCAGGACTTGGTGCGGGTGGTTTGCCGGATCCCAGAACATGTAGCGGATCACGTCGTCCGGTCGCTGCTGTTTTGCGGCCGTGGCCACCGCATCGAGATTTGCCGCCGGTGTATCAGCGGGCATCTCCGGCGCCACTAGCTGCTCGCCAAACTCGTGTTCGATCTCCTCGTGGAAAATCAGTGGCAAACCGGTGATGCACAGCATCAGCAAAAACACGGTGCAGATCAGGCTGGTCCACTTGTGAATCAGAAACCAGAGTTTGACGTTCATGGCACATTACTCCCGGCGACGGTTCGTCACACAGTGCATTACAGATCGATAGTGGCGGATACCAGCACGGTGCGAGCATCGCCCACATGCAGGTAACCGAAGGTCGATACGCCCCAGTAATTTTCGTCTAGCAGGTTTTCGACGCTGGCACGCAATACCACGGGTTTGTCGAATGCCGCGGTGCGGTAGCGTGCGCCGATGTCGATTCGTGTCCACGCATCGGCTGCCAGGGTGTTGGCGGTATCAACATAAGTTTCGCCGGTGTAAACGGCGCGTGCGGTCAGGGTGAAGCCATTCAGGAACGGCGTATCCCACTCGCTGCCGATATTGCCCTGCAATTCCGGCACGCCGACTGCGTCGTTGCCCTTGTTGGCGGTGTCGGATGTTTCGGTCAGCTCCGCGTGAATCCAGTTCAAGCCGCCCAGTAGCCGCACGGACTCGACAGGTTCGCCGAACGTCGTCAACTCCAGGCCGCGCAATTGCTGTTCGTTGCCAGTAAAGATCAGGCCACTCAGTTCACCGCCCGGTTGTTCGATTTCATAAACGGCGATGGTGCCGCCGATACTGTCCCAGTCACCCTTGGCACCCAACTCCGTCTGCTTCGATACGAATGGCGCGATGGCTGCGCTGGGTGTGCCCAGCGGTGCTTTCGGCCCAGGGCTCAAGCCTTCGATGTAATTCGCATACAGCGACACCTGCTGCCAGGGTTTCACCACCACACCCACCACTGGCGTGATTTCCGTTTCGTCATAGGCTGCGCTGATCGGCGCGCCGGTGAGGAAATTGAAATCGGCGGCTTCCACCTGCTGCTGACGCACGCCGGCCGTCACTTTCAGGCGATCGTCGAAAAAGCCCAACGTATCGGCGACGGCATAACTGGTCAGCGTTTTCTCGTTGTAGGGAACCTTGTTGGGCTGGATGCCCGCAGTGCTGACGCTCAGGCTGTTGTCGGATTTATACAGATTGCCCGTGCCCGGTGAGAAGGACATGAAGTCGAAGAAAATATCCTGATCCTGCTCGACCTTGGTCGCTCCCAGCGCGAACTGATGGGAAACCGAGCCGGTTGCGAACACGGCGTCGATGCCGGCTTCATAGGAATTGGAGTCGGTGTCGAATAGCTGCCAGGCTGGACCGAATGCGTAATCGCCGTCGTTATTCACCAAGCTCGGGTTACCAGCCAGCGCATCCATGCTGCTGCTGCGCGTACCGGCGCTGACATAGGCGGTGATGGCGTTGCTGACGTCATATTCAACGCGGGCGACACCGCCGCTGTCTTCCATCTCCAGATCGCCCCAGCCACCGGGATAATTGATATTGCCATCCGGTGCTTTCGGCAAATCAGTAACGCCCGCACTGAGCGTGAACTGACGCACCACGCCCTCGATTTCCTGCTGCTGGTAATACATGTCGACGGTGGCGCGCAGCCGCTCGCCTTTGTAGTCGAGCGCCAGTGTTGCCAGTTCGTCCTGTTCTTCCTGATAGTCGACGGTGGAATCGCCGCTGCGCAGCACGCCGTTGAAACGGGCGCCGAATGCATTGTCGTCGCCGAAGCGTTGGCCAGCATCTACATGCGCGCCGTAAATCGAGTCGGATAGATACTCCGCCGTGAGGCGCGCCAGCGGTGTGGCTTCCGCGCGTTTGGGCACCAGGTTGATGGCGCCACCGATGCTGCCACCCGGTGGCATGCCATTCAGCAGCGCGCTGGGGCCTTTCAACACTTCGATGCGCTCCGCCATTTCGACCGGCACGCGAAAGTAGGGGGTCAAGCCATACATGCCATTGAACGCCATGTCCGAACTCGGCACCGGCAAACCGCGCACGGTGAAATCCTCGTTGATATTGGTGCGGGCGCTGGCGGCGCGCACCGACGGTTCGTTGGCGAGTACGTCCAGCACGCTGCGTGCCTGCTGGTCTTCGATGGTCTGCGCCGTGTAGCTGGTGATGCTGAACGGCGCGTCCATGATGTCGGTTTCACCGAGCAGGCCCAGCTTTCCGCCGCGCGCCACCTGGCCGCCAGCGTAAGGTTCTGGCAGCGCCTCAGCGCCGCTGGAATCCGCGCTCACCATTACTTGTGGCAGCACCGCTGTGCTGCTGTCTTGCTTGACCAGTGTCACGGTGTTCGTATCGCTGAAACGGAACCCGACGCCGGTGCCGCTCAGCAATTTCTGCAACCCACCTGCCACGCTGTATTCGCCCTTCAGGCCGGTGCTGGATTTGTTCTGGGTCAAGGTGCCGGCACCGCTCAGATACAGGCCCGTGGTTTCAGCAAAACGGTTGAGGGCCTCTGCCAGTGGACCTGCGGGAATATTGAAGGCCACCCGTTTTTCCGCGATGGCATTGCCCGCTGCGGTTTCGGCGTTGGCGGTACTGGACCACAGCGTCGACAGAACCACAGGTGCGGCATAGATCAAGCTACCGCAAGCAAGCTGAATGGCCAGCGACAGCGTGCTGGCCCGGTGCGTAAGGCGCGATGGCAATTGAAAGCGAATAGACATGATCAGGTTCCCCAAGTGGATTACAGCGTCGGTTATTGGCCTGAACACGGACGAAATGAAAAAAAGGGCAACAGGTTCTTAGTTAATTTCTTCAGGATCATTCTTGGGCATGACGGCTATCCACCAGGGCAGTACCCGGTGAATCCGCACCGGCAGCGCATCTTCCAGCATGGCAAGGGCATGATCCGGTTGATTGGCGGGAAAGGTGCCAATGACGGGAATGTTGGCCACTGCCGGATCAATGCCCAAATAGCCGTGCCGGTAACGGCCCAGCTCCGCCACCAGGTCCTGCAGGGGAATGTGGTCGGCGACGATCAGGCCTTTGCTCCAGACTTCCCGGGCGCGGCTGGCGGTTTGCGGTTGGTCGATGGCGTGGGTGTCGAACACCGTTTGCTGGCCGGCTCTGATGGTCTGCGTATTGCCATCCCGTGTGGTAATGGCCACCGCACCTTCGTACACCGCCAGCAGGGTGTCGCGGTCGCGCTGCTGCACGGTAAAGCGCGTTCCCAGGGCGTGCAGGTTGCCCTGGCTGGTGATCACAACAAAGGGACGGTGTGCTGGATCCTGCGCGGTCTGAATCAGGATTTCACCGCTGTGCAGGTGGATCTCGCGCCGGTCATCCCGGTAGTGGATATCCACCGCACTGGCGCTGTTGAGCCAGAGTTGGCCGCCATCTGCCAGGGCGAACTGACGGATTTCACCGAAGGCGCTGCGATGATCCGCTGTCCAGGTGCTGACCAGGTTCTGTGCCGCTGCAGGCAACGGCGTAAAGCGCCAGCTGAACCAGGCCGCCACGCCGATGACACCACCTTGCAACAGCCGGCGGCGGGTTAGCCGATCGCGGCGAGAACTAGTAAGCACCTGGCTGGCGCCCGTGCGCCCTGCCCGTGTTTGCGCCTGCTGAAAACGCTGGCCTATCCGTTCCACGTACTGCCAGGCCCGTTGATGCTCAGGGTGAGCGCCCAGCCAGCGTTGCCATTGATCGACCTCTTCCCGGGAAACCTCCTCGTCCGACAGAACGGCAAACCACTGCGCCGCCTGCTGCAGGACAAGGTGTTCCGGTGCCGGCTGTTCTGGGGCAGACAAGGCGTCGTCGTCCATCATTGCAGCGCTGCGTGAAAGCGGGCTTCGATCAGCAGGCATTCCAACATGGCCGTGGCCATGTAGTTTTTGATGGTGCGTTCGGAAACGCCCATCTGCGCTGCGATCTGTTTGTAGGTGAGGCCTTCGATTTGGGAGAGGATGAACGCGGTGGCTACTTTTTCCGGCATCCGCCGCAACATGTCATCCAGCTCGCAGAAGGTTTCGACGATGATGGCGTGGGCTTCCGGCGACAGCTCCACTTCTTCCGGGCGGGCGGCCAGCACTTCAAGCCAGGCCTGCTCGACGGAGCGACGCCGCCACAGATCGATGCACAGCCGGTCGGCCACTTTGCGCAGGTAGCCGCGGGCATTGTCGAAGCTATCCAGCGGGCGAGGTTGGGACAGCAGGCGCAAAAAAGTGTCCTGGGCCAGATCAGCGGCCAGATGATGGCAACCCAGCCGGCGGCCAAGCCAACCCTGCAGCCAACGGTGGTGGTCGCTGTACAGGACCTCGATACCCGCTGGCGGCGTCTCGACGGACACGGTGGACTCCCGGTGGCGCCCCAATGCACCACAAATGCGCTCAAAATGAGAATGAGTCGCATTTTATGACAGTCCGGGGATAAGAATCAATCTCAGGCGCCAGCAATTCCTGATGTCTTAAGACAGGCTTTCCGATAGGGGCTTTGCAGCCCCGGCTCAATTGCCTAACGGCGGTGCCATTGGAACGGGATAGGTGATTGCCTGTGTAGTCACATCCACCTGTTTCATCGCATTGATCTGATCCGACAGCGCCTTGAGCTGCTCGCCAATGGATTGCTCCAGTTGGGTCATGCGATGGTCCATGGCCTGGCTTTCGGTGGGTGGGGGTGTTGCTGGTTCCTTGGCAGCGGCGACTTCTTCGGCTTTAGGTGCCGCGGGTTCTGTAGTGGCTACCGGCGCCGGGGTTTGTGCCGGCACACCCTTCTGCGCTGCGACGGTTGCCAACAGCTCCAGCTGCTGGACCAGTTCTTTGTTGCGCACATCCTCGGCTCCCACCGCTTTGCCCATTTCGTTCAATTTGGCGGCGACCAAGATCAGCCAGCGTTCCATGTTCTGGCGCTCCATACTGGTCAGCCGCTCCATATCGGTTGCCACGGCGTGAGCGACGTCAACGGAAAATTCAGCGTGCTTTTTTGCCGCCAAGATGGCGCTTTCGTCGCGCGGATTCTGCGCAATAACGGATTTGGTTTTATTTAATGCCGCGAGTGCGCTGCTGTAACTGATCGGGGCATACCGCTCCAGATCGCCACGGCCTTCTCGCTCAGCACGCAGGCTCAGATCATGTAGATAAAAACGCTGCGCCGACACGATTTCCAACGCGCGCTGTTCTGACAGCAGCCGCGGCAGTTGTTTCTGCGCCTGGTTCAGGTCGCCACCGGCGACATCTTTCTCCATCTGCTTTTGTGCGCGCTGCAGATCTTTATATTCGTACGGAAAGTAAGTGGGCGCCTGGAATTTATTCAGCCAGACAAAGTTGTCGTTTACCGCGGCAAAAATCGCGTCAGCCTGCTGTTTGTTTTCCTCCGCCAGGGTCAGGGATTCATTGGCTTTTGAAATCAGTGCCAGTGTCTTGTCGCCCATGCTTTCGCCATACAGTAACGACATGGACTGGTTGACCAGATCCGGATCATCCTGCAGATGTTCGGTGTAGCGACGGGCCTCTTGCAACGCGCTTTCGGCCTTGGCCAACTGACTGGGCGAATAAGTACCCACATCAGATGCCTGCGCTTTGGCCAGGCGGGCTTCAGTGGCTTCCAACGCCTGCGTCACTTTCTGAATCAGATCCTGGTTGCTGGTTTGTTGCTGAACCTGCTGCTCCATTAACGCGCTGTGTGTCGAACAACCGGAGAGCATCAGGCTCTGACACAGCAAAGCGAGGACGGCGAACAACGAAAATGAAGAATGAAAATGGGAAAACGAGGCGAGAGCTTTCATGGGCTAGTCCTTCCGTAACGCGACCCTGGTAGGTAGGTACCTAAACAGAAAGACTAAGTGGAATTTCCCATTCTCGGCATAACGATGAGAACTTAAGAAAATTCCTGATATGGCCGGATAAAATAAATAATCTTTTTATCAAGCTAGCCAATACACTGAATGGCCAGCTTCAGATCCCCCGCCAAGTTGCAGCTGCATCACAGATTAATTCGTATGAAGCCGCCTTGGCGGGAACCGGTGAGCTACCGCACGAGATAGTCCTTAAGCGTGTCCTCGACGGCCTGCTCCGGCTCTTTCAGCTTGCCAGCTGCGAATTCATCCGCCTGTTGGAAGATCACTTCGAACAGTGCGGCGTTGTCGTGTTTTTCTTTCAGTGCAAACCGGGGATTGCGGTCGGACAGCTGGTCCCATTGCTGACGAACGATGGCCCAGTAGGGGCCGGTCTGCTTCCAGAACGTATCGCCGGCACTCCAGTCAAAATCCTTGATCCGCTGGTAGCGGTTGTTGCCCAATTCCTTCGCCACGAAGGTCGTGGTTTTCGCATCGGTGCCTGTTGCACGCCGCTTCAGGTTTTCTTCTTCCTGCACCCAGCCGGTGGGCAGAATCACGTGGCGATTGACGCCCTCCAACACTTCATAATCATTCCGCACCGTGTGCTCGCGCCGTGGCAACGGGCGCCAGGTATCGCCGCTTTCCCAAACGGAAAAGCTGTCGTTGTGCTGCCAGGTGCCCACTGATGCATAACGCGGCGAATCATCCACCTGATACACGCTCTGTGACCAGGCACCTTGCACATCTTCGGGGGACAGATGACGGGTTTGCCAGGTGTCGTGGCCGACGTATTCCAGAATGGTGGGATCCTGATAGTGCCAATCCTGCCGCCAGTGCTTCATTACCATCGGCTCGGACGGTTTGCCGTCTTCCTGCTGGAACACCATTACCATGATGTGCTGCAGGCTGATGAAATCGCCGCGGTCTTCCACCACGTAAACGTACTCGGTGCCCCAGCTTTGATAAGGCCGCGCCAGTTCATAATCGACCGGGTAGCCGACGGTTTCCAGAAATTCGAAACTGGTGCGGAAGCCGCCGGTCATGGCCAGAACCGCGCGGCGGTCCCGTTCGAATTTGCTCAATCCCGGTGCCTGTAACGCTTGCCATTGCGGGGAAGCGCTGGTGTCGAGCGTCACCTTTGCACCCTTAGTGCTGCCACCGCGCGGTTGCGGCAGGCATTGATCGGCGAAGCTCCAGCTGAAAATATATTGGCGCGGGCTGCAGTCACTGGTGCCGGCAGCCGGCTTGGCATTCTTGGATGAATCGGCGGGCGCTGCCTGTGCTGAACTGGCATTCGACAATGCCAAGATGACCAGGATCGACGCAACGGTATGGGGCGAAAACAGCTTGGACATGACAGGGGCTCGCAGATATCCGGCAAAGGGCGTACGCAAGCCTAAGTTACGCTGAATGGACCTGTAAATACCCGCGCGAACAGGATTGCTGCCGACAGACAGCAATTGAAAAAGTTCAAGCGGGAATGGCGGGAGTCTTTACGCTTTGTTGCCCAGACTGCGATGGTTGCTGACTTTGTCCTCGTACATGCGCTGGTCCACTTCCGACACCATCTTGTCGATGCTGGAAATGTGCGGATGCCGGAACAGGCGGCTGCCGATACTCACGCTCAAATCGATACCTTGCAACTCGCCCACCGATTGATGCTTCAATTCCTGGCGAATGCGGTAAGTGAGTTTCGTCAGCGATTCCTCGTCTTCCGCCAGCATCACGATGACGAACTCGTCGCCGCCGATGCGACCGCCCACGTCACTTTCGCGAATCACTTTGCGGATGGCAGTGGCCAGCGCGGCAATTGCCTTGTCGCCAATGCGATGGCCGAGCTG
>DATLII010000517.1:0-6859 GCA_035539495.1 Dongiaceae bacterium | reverse complement strand
CTGTTTGATGCGTGGGCCTGATGCCTGGGCTTAATCCTTAAACGACGAATTAAACGGCCACCTTTGCAGCCTTGGCCGACAGCCCGGCACCATCCCACCCGACCGGCATTGCCGTCAGCGCCGGATCACACAAAAATGCCTCGATCTCATCAATTCGCTGCGCCGCATCCCGATAACCCAACTGCACCAACTCACGCGTAAAAGCAGAATCGAACAGCAGGAAGCTGGTGAGGTCCGCACTTTGCGCGTCGGGCGTACCCAAACCTTCCATCAGGTAGCGCACGCTTTTCGGCATCCGGTGTTCCAGTGTCTTGGCAATGATCGCAATATCCGCCGACGGCGAAATCACCAGCGGCGTCACCGTACGCATGGGCTCGTGATCCGGCTCCGCGTCACCCGTGGGAGCATTCACCAGCGCCACCAATTTTTCATGCTCGGCAACGAAGGAATTCATCCGTTTCAGATGGTCCAGATCGGCGTCCAGATGGTCCAGAAAAATGGCATTCATCAGCGTGCCGCAAATCTGCGACAGCGGCGGCCGTTTCAACTCCGTAGCGAAATCCTCGTCGGACGACCATTCGGAACGCAGCAGACTGTGCGCGGTTTCCTGACAGCGCACGCCCACCGCCAGCAATCGCTCCGCACCCAAACGGATCGCGGGGCTTAACGGCGTCACCAAACGCATGGCGCCATCTCCAAAATAGGCTGTGGATTGTCCCGTTGGCAATTCCACTGGCGGGAACACGATGGGAATCGCCGCCGACGCCAAAATATGCTGGATCGTGATTTCCGCTCGCAGCGCAACACGCCGACTTTTATTCCATAACGGAACACCCGGCTTACCTTCGATAAACGTAAACGCACGACCAGAATGGTAGCCGGTGGTGGTGATACCCAGCGCGTACAGACTACCCTCGCGCACGGCACGGCGAATGCCCTGCAACGATAAATGCTGATTGAGAAAACCGTACAAAGGAGAGGAATCCACCAGGGATCGCACCCTGCCCGCACCGATCAATCCACCCAGCGCAAAATCCAGCGCCATGCGTCCGGCATTCTGCAACAGAGACACCGTGTCGGTACGATAAACGTCTTTGGCTTCCAGGTTGGACCACAGCTTCATCAGCAGCTTGGACGACGCGCCGAAATTCTCATGTTGGGACGCGATGGCAGCACCGTTGATGGCTCCCGCCGATGCGCCGGTGATGATGGAAAATGGCGCCGTGCCTTCGACAAAGGCCGGCAGTTCGCTGATGCGTTTCATGACACCCGCCTGGTAGGCGCCACGAGCGCCTCCGGCGGAAAGTACCAGAGCGGTCATGGGCGAACGCGGAGTGTTGGGTAACATGCAGGTTTCCCTCGGCATTTATTGCCATAGGGAGTGCAGAATGTGTGCCACGCGCACTCATCAGTCACCAGGCGGGATTAGCGCTGAATGACCGCAGGATCACGCACCAATTTGAGTCAATCTGGTCAATCCAGCTGTTTCCTGAACCGCAGTGAAGCCAGTACCAGACCCGCGACCGTGAACACGGCCAGAAAACCCATATCCCAGGTCATGGCGAGCACATCCACATCCTTCAGCACCACGCCCCGGATCAGCCGCATGAAATGCGTGGCCGGCAAGGCTTCGGCAATGACCTGCGCGATCTTCGGCATGCCTTCATAGGGGAACATAAACCCGGACAGCAGAATGGACGGCAGCAACACGAAGATCGTCATCTGCATGGCCTGCAACTGGGTTTTGGCGACGGTGGAAATCACCAGTCCCAATACCAGGCTGGCGGATATAAACAGCAACGTTGCCAGCAGCAGCGGCGCCAGTCCTCCCGCTAAAGGCAGATCGAAAATCAGATGACCCAATCCCAGAATAATGAACACCTGCACGAAGCCGATCAGAATATAGGGGATGATCTTGCCCACCATCAATTCCAGCGAATGCACGGGCGTGGTGATCAGCATTTCCAGATTGCCGCGCTCGCGCTCACGCACGATGGCCGCCGAGGTGAACATGATCATGGTCATCGTCAGAATCACACCCACCAAGCCGGGCACGATATTCACCGCCGTGCGCTGCTCAGGATTGTAATAGAGCGCCACAGCAAAGGTGGGCACGGTGCGATTGGCGGGCCGGTTCATCAGTTCCGCCAGCGGCATATTGCCCAGGGATTTGATCGCGCCAGCAATCAAGGTGTCGGAGCCATCGACAAACCAACCTGCCACCGGCCGCGCCGTTTCCATATCAGTGGACGGCGGAGTGCCACGGCCGACACTGGGGTGTCGCACCAGACGTTCCGGCAAATCCCGCGGAATCACCAGCACCGCCCGCACTTCCGTGCGCTCCAGTGCCGCTTCCGCATCGGCGACGTTGTCATAATGCTGGTGGATCTGCACTACGCGGGTGGCAGACACCAACTGCAGCAACATGCGGCTCAAACCGCTATTTGCTTCATCCACCACGCCAACAGGAATGTCGCGCACGTTGGTGTTGATGGCGTAACCGAACAACAACAACTGCACCAGTGGAATCATTACCACCATGCCGAAAGTCATGCGATCACGGGAAAGTTGACGCAGCTCCTTGAACAGAATGGCGCGCACGCGGGCGATGGAATGAGTGAAAGCGTTTCCCTGAGGGATATTGTGCCGACTCATGATTCGGACGCTGCCTGACGGGCCGTGCCCGTGCTGGTCACGAATACATCTTCCAGGCTGGGCCGGACCACGTCCAATTCAAAATCCGTCGCCACCGCCGGCTGCGCCCGCAGGAATGCAATCGGATCACCCTGCCGCCGGCTGACCAGCACCCGCAGACGCGAACCCAATTGTGCGGCAGATAGCACGCCATTCACCGCCAGCAACTGTTCCTTCAAACGGCGCAAATCCGGCGCGGTGATTTCCACCACTTGCGCGCCCATGTTCTCCATCAATTCCGCCGGAGAGCCGTCTGCCCTCTTCTGCCCGGCCTCCAGAATCGCCAGCTGGTGGCAGCGCTCCGCTTCATCCATGTAATGGGTGGAAACCAGAATTGTGGTGCCTGCATCGCACAGATCAAACAACTGCTCCCAGAATCGACGCCGGTTTTCCGGATCGACGGCAGAAGTAGGTTCATCCAAAAACAGCAATTCCGGGTTGTGCATGATGGCTGCCGCCAACGCCAAACGTTGACGCTGGCCACCGCTCATGCTGCCGGCCAGCTGCCCGGTACGGGTTTGCAGATCGTAGGTGGAAAGCAGTTCTTCGATGCGTCGCTTTTGCTCGCTGCCGGTGATGCCGTAAATCTGCGCGACGAATTGCAGGTTTTCCTTCACGGTCAGATCGCCGTACAGGGAAAATTTTTGCGTCATATAACCAATTTTAAAACGCAACGCATTGGCCTGTTGCGGCAGACGCAAACCCAGCACATCGACTTCGCCCGACGTGGGCGTCAGCAATCCCGTCAGCAAACGAATGGCGGTGGTTTTGCCGCAACCGTTAGGGCCGAGAAAACCGTAAATTCGTTGCCGCGGCACATGCAGGTCAAGACCATCCACGGCTTTCAGGGTGCCGAACTGGCGGCCCAATCCCCGCGCGACAATAGCCATATCGCTCATGGCGCTTTTACTCTTGCCCAGGCACTCATGGCAATAACACCTGGGCCGGCAATCCTGTCGGCAAATCGGCGGAAGAATCCGGCAATTGCACTTCCGCCAGATACATCAGGCGGGAGCGATCTTCCTGATTCAATGCGTAATAAGGCGTGAACGAAGGCTCGGTGGCAATCCAGCGTACTTTGCCTTCGATGGGTTGTTCCAAGCCATCCACCGCAACACGCAACGTGTCACCCACTTTGATTTGCACGCGGAACGGTTCCGGCACATGCACGCGCGCAAACGGTGCCTTGCCCGCCAGCACGACCGCCAACGGACTGCCCACGGCCACCCGCTCGCCCAGGTTCCAAGGCAGACTGTCGAGCACGCCGTCTCGGGTGGCGTTGATAGTCAGATCCCCCAGTGTTTTCTGTTCCAGAGCAAGTGAAGCCTGAGCAGCCCGCAGGTTGGCCTCGCCACGCCGCAGATCTTCTTCACGGCTGCCGTTGGTGAGCTGACGCAGCCGCTCCTTGGCGTTCTGCCAACGCGCCTCCGCTGAGTCCCGGTTGGCACGCTCACGATCGAACGTCATCTGGCTGGTAAGATTTTTGGCGACCAGCGTCTTGGCACGGACGAAATTGGCTTCGCTTTCCACCAGCGCCGCCTTTGCCTCCGCCACGCTGGCTTGGGCCGCGGCAAGCTCTTCTTCCCGCGCGCCACTGCGCAATTTATCCAGTTCCGCTTCTGCCGCCGCCACATCGGCTTCGGCGCGAGCGACACGGGCTTTCTGGCCGGTATCATCCAGACGCACCAACAACTGCCCCTGTTGTACCTGTGTGCCCTCGGTTACCGGCAGTTCAACCACGATTTCCGCGGCGGTAGCGGTCTGGGAAATGCGATCCCGTTCCAAGGTGCCGAGAGCCTGATGTTGGCGCTCCTGGCACCCTGCCAGAACCAGTGCGAGCAGGCCGCCCGCAAGCATCGAGTAGCGCATACAAGTTCGCCAGTGGTGGAAGGTTAACTTCTTTTAATTCTTCGCTTGTATATAACGTATTGCTTTTGCCTACGCAACGCGGCACCAGTTACCCAGCGCCGTGCCGTTTTATTCAGCCAGAAACGCGTTGATGGAATCCGCCACCGGGGCAAACGTTTCCGCTTCCAGGTGCAGGTGATGATTACCATCCAGCAGCGCGTGGCGGCAATTGGGAATCCGGTCTGCACGATCCTGCAGTGTTTTTTCGGTGGCAAAAAAACTGTGACGACCGCGGATCAACAACACGGGCATGGTAAGTTGCTGCAGATAAGCCGTGACCATTTCCTCGGTCAACCGGATAGCGGACGACATTTTCAGGCGAGGATCGGAACGCCAGGTAAATCCCTCGCCCGCCGGCACCAGGCCGCGATTGCAAATATGCGTACTGGCATCGACACTGATCACACCGATGGCATGGGCGCGGGTGTGAATCGCATCCTCGCGGGTCTCATACACCGGTTTGCGCTTCGCGTTGGTTTTGCGCAGATCATCTACCGCTTTACGCAAAATTCTCGGTGCTTCTTCTCCCTTGTTGGTTTGGCTACCGATCCCTTCAATCAAGACCAGCTTGCTTATCCGCTCGGGAAAACTGCCGGCCACGTAGGTCGCAATACCGGCGCCCATGGAATGACCGATCAGAATAAACTGCTGCAATCCCAGCGCATCCGCCAGGCCAATCACGTCATCCACGTTATCGATCGTATGGTAGCGCACCCCATCAGGCCGGTGCGAACTGAAGCCATGTCCCGCAAAATCCAGCGCGATCACACGATGATCTTTCAGTGCCGGCGCCAACCGGTCATACGACGCAGCGTTATCAAGCCACCCATGCAGCGCGATGATTGCTGGCGCATCCGGGTCGCCCCACTGTTTGGCAGCCAATTCCAGTCCATTCACCTGAACACGAATTTCCTCGAACATCATGGCTGGCACTCCTGAATAAACTCGTGAATGATTTCCGCCGCCACGTCTGGCTGTTGCAACGGGTACATGTGCTCGCCCGGAATCGATTCCACCGGAATCTTGTTGTATTTACCGAACGGCACCACCATGTCGGCCCGAGTGGCGTCGCTGCTTTCGGCATAGACCAGCTTGATCGGCATCTGCGGACGCTTCCAGGATTTCAGGTTGTCCGGCGTGTTACGGAAAATACCCACTTCCACATCAACACGAAAACGCAGTTTGACTTCATCCCCAGCGTTTTTCTCGATGGCGGCGTTGCAGAACGACTCAAAACATTCCGGATGAAACTGGAACAATCGCTTGGAAGCGAAATATTCGACGGCATTGGTACGATTCGGCCAGACCTGCTTGCGGTTCTTGGACTTTCCGGCCGGCGTAACATCGTCCGACTTGCCCACCAGCTTCAGCACCTTGAACACCATGGCCATGCTTCCCCACATCAGTGGCGGGTCCAGCATCAACACCCCTTTGAACAAGTCCGGACGTTTGCTGGCGGCGATGAAGGTCACCAACGCACCCATCGAATGACCCACGCCCAACACCGGCTCGCGGGCATTGCGTTGCAGAAAATCGATCAGCTCGTCCGCCAGATAACGCCAGTTGTGATCGAATGGAAACGCAGGGTTGTGGCCGAACATCGGCAACGCGATCACCTCATGAGGTTGCAGACGATCGAACAATGGCTGATAGGCCGGGGCTGGCACGCCGTTGGCGTGAGCAAAATGAACGAGCATGACGACTTCTTCCCCAGGTTGATCAATATGGTTTGTAGTACTTTTTCTTGGCTCAGGGCGTTACGGGTTGCACCCGGTAGCCAGCATTGCGCAGCAGTTGCAGGATTCCATCTTGCCCAGGCAAATGCAGCGCGCCCACCGCAATCAGGTTCCCGGACGATTGCAGATAGCCACGCAAACGCTCGACCATCCGCTTGTTGCGCTGCTCCACGATTTGCGCCATCAGCCGCTCCATCACCGGACTTTTTACCTTGTGCGTCTGGTTCTTGGCAAAATCGTGGATGGCATCGATATCCCCGGCCCGGTACAACTGCTTCATTTGAGCCAGATTGCTATCGAACTCCGGAATTTGCTCCAGCGATGCCTGCAGAAACTCCACCTGCTCCGGCAGTGTCATCCGATCGAACAGGTCCAACTGCTCATCGATGGTCTCCAGCGACTGCACCGGCTTACCCGCGTCCTGAAACCGGTATTGCAGGCTCACATCCAACACCGGCTCTAACGATTGTGTCGGCAGATTCAGCATCAAACCCACGGCCCAGGGTTTCAGTCGCTGCAGA
>DATLII010000516.1:0-2648 GCA_035539495.1 Dongiaceae bacterium | reverse complement strand
CTGGGTCGCTGCGCGCAACGTTTTTATTGCCGGCGCTCTGGGTTGCGCTGCGCTGGAACAGTTCCTGGCGTGGCGGCAGGCTCAGTCGCATCCGGCGCTGCTGCGCTCACTGTTGCTATTCCTGTGCGGACTGCTGACAGCGGAATCGTCCATCGCCCTGTGCGCATATCTGTTTGCCTATCTGGCACTGGTGGAACGGAGCGGACCGATTGCGATTGCAAAAGCGCTGCTGCCTTATGGATTGATCCTGATTACCTGGCGACTGCTGTACAACCTGGGCGGCTACGGCGCAGATGGTATCGGCTTGTACGTGGATCCCGGGCACTCGCTGGTGGATTTCGTGTTGTCGGCATTGCAAGTGGTACCCGTGCTGCTGGCGTCGAGTATTTTCACGGTGGATGGCGCCCTCACCGGCACCGCACCGGAACTGAAACCCTGGCTGACGGTTGGCTGCGCTGCGTTGGCGCTGGGCTGCGCGGTTCTGATCTGGCCGTTAGTGAAGAAGCGTCCCCTGGTTCAATTCATGCTGGCAGGATCGGTGTTATCTGCCGTTCCCGCTGCCGCGCTGATCTCCGCCGGGCCTCGCGGCGGATTGTTCCTGTCGATCGGATTTTTCTGGGTGCTGGCGCTGTGGGTGCATTGGCTGGTGGCAACGCCACCGCGTCCGCTATTCAATCGGATGGTCATGGGCGCCGTGCTCTGTTTGCATCTGTTCTTTCCCGCGCTGGCCGGCTTTCTGTACACCTCGCGGTTGTTGCCAGTGGCTTACGCCAGTGACGAACAATTTGGCAGCGTAGCGCGTTCTTTCACGCAGGGTAGCAAGCGCAGTCTGGTGATGGTGAACACCCACGCCCCCAACACCGCGTTCTATTTGCCCTTCGAATGGCGCTACCAGTATGGCGTGACACCCCTGGCCATGAACCTGCTGGCGCCGGGACTGGTGTCGTTCGATCTGACTCGTCTGTCCGCGCGTGAGTTTGAACTGGTGGCACCCGTTGGCCTACCCCTGAATCACACTCAGCAGCCACTGAACAGCAAAGGCGAACATCCACTGCTGTCGTCGGCATTCTCACTGCAATTGTTGCAGGGGCTGTTCACCTCGCCGGAAACCGATCTCTACGCAGATCTGCAGCGCAGCAGCGGTGATATCCGCGTGACGATCAAGGATCTGGTGGAAGGAAGGCCGTCGCGGTTGCGGATTCAATTCGTCGGTCGCGAACAGCCGGACGATATGGTGTGGCAGTGGTTTGACTGGCGGTCGCGGGAATATCGCGCATTGACAGTTCCCGCTATCGGCGAGACCCGGCATTTCGCCGGGCCCTTCGATACGAAAGTGCAATCAGCGGTGAAGCTCTGCGTCAATTGCGAAAACTGACGGCGCCGTCCTTCAGAGTCAGACGTACCTGACCTTGCAACGATTGTCCCAGGAAGGGCGAATTTTTTCCCTGGGACAGCGTGGACTGCGAGGTGAGCTTCCAGCGCTTGTTGGGATCGAACACGCACAAATTGGCGTTGCTACCCACTTCCAGATGACCGGCATCAAGGCCTGTCAGCGCCGCCGGATTGGTGGCAATCCGCTGCACCCATTCCACTTCGCTCAATACACCGTCGCGTACCAGCCGGTAACTCAGCGGCAGAAAGGTGGCGAACGCGGAAATGCCCGGCTCGGTCGATGGGAACGGCTCGGATTTCGCAGCAGCCTCGTGAGGTTGATGATCGGAACAGAGAATCGAGACCACACCGGATTTCACGCCTTCGATCAAACCCATCCGATCCTTCTCGCTACGCAAGGGTGGGCGCGTATGATATTGACTGTTGAAACCGTCGATCATCTCGTCTGTCAGAAATAACTGATGTACTGCAACGTCCGCCGTTACCGGCAACCCTTCGCGTTGCGCCGCTGCAATCAATTCCACACTGCGAGCGCAGGACAGCTGACCGAAATGCGCACGCACGCCTGCCTGTTGCACCAATAGCAGATCGCGACTCAGAGCTACTGTTTCGGCTGCATCTGAAATAGCCGGCAATCCCAATCGGCTGGAGGTGGAGCCCGCATGCATGCCACCTTTCGAACTCAGTGAACTGTCTTCGCTCTGGAAAAACACAATCAGATCGAATGTGCTGGCGTATTCCAGACAACGCAGCAAGGTCAGACTGTCCTTGATCGGTTGACGCAATTGCGACACGCCGATGCAACCGGCCTCTTTCAGCGTGTGCATTTCCGCCAGATGCTGCCCCTGCAAACTTTTGGTGAGCGCGCCAATCGGCAACACATGGGCATAGCCGGATTGATAAGCCCGCTCCTGAATCAGCGCCGCCACAGCACGAGTGTCGATGATCGGTTTGGTGTCCGGCGGGCAACACAGATGCGTGATACCACCGGCCGCTGCAGCGCGGGTTTCGCTGTGGATAGTGCCTTTTTGCGTCTGGCCCGGTTCGCGCACCCGTGCACACAAATCCACCGCACCGGGGATCACCAGCATGTTGGCAGCGTCGAATTCCACGTCGGGCTTGAAACCCACCGGCGCGCTGCCCAGGCCGACAATCAAACCATCGGCAACATACAGATCGGCCAGCCTGTGCACACCGTTACGCGGATCAATCACACGACCATTGGCAATGCGAATACGCTGGTTAAAGGCGGGACG
>DATLII010000515.1:0-8830 GCA_035539495.1 Dongiaceae bacterium | reverse complement strand
ACAAAGGGAGGCGTCAAAAACAGAAGCTGGGCCCTTTGCTGGACCGGTCATTCTATAGAAGAAAGGTGACGGAAGAAAATAAGGCTGCAGCCGATCCAAAGGCCCTCATCGCCGGGCCAGAGCGCCTTTCATCACGCCTTCAAACGCCCGTACCTCGAAGTCATGCTCCGGGTCGTCGTGCTTCAGGCTGGTGGCAATGTGATCGGCCAGATACTCCACCGTGGAATCCGTATCGATCATGTACACCTGTATGGCTGGCAGAGTCAGCTCGAAGCGGCCCTGTTGGGCGTCGTAGCCGAACTGACAGTAATCCACCCCGTTTTCGCTGAACTGACGCAAAAGATCGGAGCGGGTGCCGATGTAGATGTCCTTCCACTTCAGGGCCCAGGCCTTTTCCAGCAGCGGGTCGCGCTTGCCGTTGCGCAGGATTTTCAGACGGGACCGGTGGCCGTGGGCGATGCGTTGGCAGTTGCCCAGGTGTTTTTTCAGCCCGTGGGAGTATTGATAGAAGGCGCCAGAAATTTCCTCGGTGCGCAATTCGATCAGCACCTGCTTCACGTTGGCGGGCGCGGCCGCTTTGGCGGCTTGCTGCAGGGATTCCACCAATGCATCCGGTGTCACCTCGGTCGCATCCACCAGCTCCACACCCTCGGCGGGGGACACGTGATGGAAGCGGCGGCCCACCTGATCCTGCCACTGCAGTTCCAGCCTGTCGTCTTTGGTTTCGACTTTCAGCCCTGGCAGGCCTTTGGGCACCACCAGCTTGTGGTCGAACAGGGATTCCACCGCATCTCGCACCTGCCGCTTCACCAGACCGAAGTCGAACACCATGCCCTGATCGTCCAGATCGCCGTGCAATTCCACGTCAACGATCCAGCTTTCGCCCAGAATCCCGCGCTCCGGATGCACGTAGGAAAAATCAAGAACGGTCAGGTGTTTAACAAACAGTGCAGACATGGGACGAGGCTCAGGGTCCAGTACGGGAAGGCAATCAGGTATAATACGCTGCCCCTCTTGCCGGCGCCAAGGCGGCTGCCGTGCCTTCCAGGATGTGTCACCCATTATAGGAAGCCAATCATGTCCAGTCTGTTAATCATCAATGCGCGTGTAGTCAACGAAGGCCGGATTACCGAACAGGATGTGCTGGTGCGAAATGGCCGTATCGAGCGCATCGGCGCGGACTTGGCGGGACTCAAAGCCGACCGCGTGATCGACGCCGCCGGCAAACACCTGCTGCCAGGCATGATCGACGACCAGGTGCATTTCCGCGAACCGGGCCTGACGCACAAGGGCGAGATTGCCACCGAGTCAGCTGCGGCAGTGGCTGGCGGCATCACCAGTTACTTTGAAATGCCCAACGTGAACCCCCTCACCATCAACCGTGCCGCGCTGGAAGACAAATACGACCGCGCCACGCAGAAATCCAAGGCCAACTTCGCCTTCTATCTGGGTGCCAGCAATGACAACCTGGAGGAAATCAAATCCATCGACCCGGGCGCGGCCTGCGGCATCAAAGTGTTCATGGGGGCCTCCACTGGAAATATGCTTGTGGACAATCCGGAGATCCTGAACGGCATCTTCGCCCACAGTCCCATCATCGTCGTCACCCATTGCGAAGACTCGCCCACCATCAAGATCAACGAAGATCAGTACCGGGCCAAATACGGCGAAGACGTCCCCATGGCGTGCCATCCGCTGATCCGGTCCGAGGAAGCCTGCTGGAAATCCTCCAGCCTGGCGGTGGAGCTGGCGAAGAAGCACGGCACCCAACTGCATGTGCTGCATATCACCACTGCGAAAGAGCTGGACCACTTCCAGCCCGGCCCCATGGCGGGCAAGCAGATCACCGCCGAAGTCTGCGCGCACCATCTCTTCTTCAACGAAGCGGACTACGCCACCAAAGGCGCGCTGATCAAATGTAATCCTGCGGTGAAGACAAAAGCTGATCAGGAAGGCCTGCTGGCCGCGGTGAAGGATGGCCGCATCGACATCATTGCCACCGACCATGCGCCGCACACCTGGGATGAAAAGCAGCAATCCTATTTCAAGGCACCGTCGGGGTTGCCGCTGGTGCAGCATGCGCTGGTGTCGGTGCTCGAGCACTACCATGCTGGCCGCTTCAGCCTGGAAACGGTGGTGCAGAAAACCAGCCACAACGTGGCCATTCGCTTCCAGATGGCCGAGCGGGGCTTCATCCGCGAAGGCTACTGGGCCGATCTGACCCTGGTGGATCTGACCGCACCCACCGTGGTGGATCAGCAGGAAGTTCTCTACAAGTGCGGCTGGACGCCGTTCGCGGGTACCGTATTCAAGTCCTCCATCGTCGCCACCTTGGTGAATGGTGAGGTGGCGTTCGAGAATGGCCGGGTGAATGACGCCATCCGGGGCAAGCGGCTCGAATTTAATCGGCGGTGAGGCGGCGGAGTCGGAGAAAAGGCTGACCTTGTGAAAAGAGAGCGGGGGTTGTCAATCAAGACCGTCAGCAGCATGGATGCTGCTGACGAGCGTACATGGATGTATTCACCGCGTGTCTTGATTGACAACCCCCGCTCTCTTTTCACAAGGTCATGACGTGCCAATTTCCCCTGACACCCATCTGAGATAAAATGCGCGAGCTCGTAAACAATCTGTGGACCCATCAGGATGGAGGGCTTACCCACATGATCGGATTCGGTCGTAAACCCCGCGTATGTATCGTCGGCGGCGGCTTCGCAGGGCTCAATGCCGCCCAGCAGCTGAAATCATCCCGCTACGACGTCACCGTTATCGATCCCTCTCCCCACATCGAATGGCTGCCGAACATCCATGAAATCATCTCCGGTGTGAAGAAAGGGGACGAGCTAAGGCTCAATCGATCCATTCTCCTGCGTCGTCATGGTCATCGCTTCCTGATGAACCGTGCGGTGGAGATGAGTTCCAGCTTCGTCAAGCTCGACAACGGCGACAAGATTCCCTTCGATGTTTGCATCGTGGCTACCGGCAGCGTCGACAATTCGTTCAAGATTCCCGGCGCCGATCGTCACGTGATGCCGATGAAAAGCGTCGAGCAATGCCAGGCGATCGCCAAGCGTCTTCACCGCGTCACGCTGGGACACCGTACTTGCCGTGTAGCGGTGGTGGGTGGCGGCATCGAAGGCGTCGAGGCCTTCGGTGAAATTCTTCGCACTTACCGCGATCGCCCTCAATTCGACTTCACCATCGTCGATTCCGCCGAACGCCTGTTGTCGCGTTGCCCCGGCAATCTGGATGGAACCATCCGTCGCCACACTGATCGTTACCGTGTCGATTACCTGCTGGGCAAAAGTGTGGAGGAAGTGGACGCCGAAGGCATCTGCTTTAGCGACGGCACCGCCTTGGAAAGTGATCTCATCATCTGGTCTGGTGGTGCAGCGCCCAATCCCTTCCTGACGCAATCCAGTCTTACCCAGTCCCCGCAGGAATGGGCGGCGGTGAATGGCGCCTTTCAGAGTCGCAATCGGGAGAACGTCTTCATCATCGGTGACGCCGCGCAGCCCGACGGCCTGGATCTGTCCAAGCAAGCGTTCCATGCCATCGACATGGGTAAGGTGGCAGCGCAAAACGTCGACCGCTTGCTGGCGGGCAAATCGTTGCGCGAATTTGTTCCCTCCAACAAACCGCAATTGGTGACCTTCGGCTATCTCGACACCTTCATGCTGTTCCGGGATTTCGCGCTGTCGTCTTCCGTTTTGGGCGTGGCGAAGGAAGCGATTTACACCCTCGGCCTGCTGCAGATGTCGCCGCCCAAATCCGCCAAGGACGTGCTGAATTCCCTCGATCTGCTGCAGAAAAGCGTACGACGGGTTTATCTGCCGGCATTCAATCCGCTCAATCTGATCGACAAGCTGCCCAAGGCGAAGCTGCTGTCATGACCAACCCTGTTTACGAAATCGTCGAGATCGGTGATCCCCGCCTGCGCGAGTTCGCTAAACCGGTGGATCTGACTCAGCTCGATACCGTTCTGCCCATTGCGCACGCAATGAAGGAGTGGATGGACAAGCGCGGTGGCGTTGGCATCGCAGCACCTCAGATCGGGGTGGGCCTTCAAATGATGATCGTCGCCTCGCGGCCCAACCCGCGCTATCCCGACGCGCCGTTAATGCAGCCGCTTTTATTGCTCAACCCGCTACCGATTCGTTACTCGGACTCGCAAGTGGAAGAATGGGAGGGTTGTTTGAGCGTGCCCGGTCTGCGCGGCAAGGTGCGGCGGCCGGATGCCGTCGATATCGAATATTTTGACGCCGCCGGCAAGGGCCATCAGTTATCGCTTACCGGCTTTCCCGCCCGTATTTTCCAGCACGAATACGATCATCTGATCGGCATGACCTTCGTTGACCGCGTAGCCACAACCCGGGATCTGGTGTCGGAGAAGGTTTTTCAGGAGCAGGTTCTGCCGGCTCGTCTGGCACAGAGCAAGCCGGCAACCTGAACTTCGGTCAGCCTGCCAGTCCCTGAATGAATGTCCATTCCTGCGGCGTGACCGGCATGATAGACAGCCGATTGCCCTTGCGCACCACTGCCATATCCTGCAATGCAGGAATCTGCTTTAACTGCTCCAGGCTGATGGTGGCTTTGAATTTTTGCTTGAACTTCACCTGCGGGCAGAACCAGCGCGGATTTTCCTGCGTGGACTTCGGGTCATAATATTTACTATCGGGATTGAACTGGGTGGGATCGGGAAACGCGGGTTTGATCACTTCGGCGATGCCGACGATGCCGGGCACGTCACAATTGGAGTGGTAGAAAAACACCAGATCACCCTTTTTTACCTCATCCCGCAACATGTTACGGGCTTGATAATTGCGCACGCCGTCCCAGTGCTCGCCCTTGGCGCCACGGGCTTTCAGGTCGTCGATGCCAAAGGTGTCGGGTTCCGATTTGAACAACCAATATGCCATAATGGCGCTCCAAAACTGGCTTAGGGGAAAGGGTCCGATTGTAACCACAACCACCTTTCTCTTCAAAAAGCAGCCAAATATCAGTACAGTTATTAACGGTGCTTCGTTTTTGTTTGCTTTTTCTTCCGGGATACTCGCAAGAGATTTGTGGTCTGACTACCGCAAATCACTTTTCCTGCGAAGAATGTCACTCGCATAGTCATAAACTCGCATAGAAGACCATATGTCTGAGAATCAGAGTCCGAATCAGGCGCTGTATGAACTGAAGCCTGAAATCAACTTTTGCACCTGTGGGTGTGAGGCCCGTTTGGTAAAGGAACGCAGCGCGGAATCGGAAAAGGGCAAGCTGCGTTACGTCGTACGGTGTCTGGATGAAATCTGCGGTCGGCAGGGGCGCTACACCCAATACCCCTGGCAGGCGATTTTAGAATGGAATAAATCGCCCATGTCCGAATTTCCCGAAGACTTCCGCATTCCCTTCCTTAATCTCCACGGCCTCGGCGGCGAAGAAATCCGCTCCAAACTCAATGAAAAGCGTGTCGAGCTGGAACAGCTCATCAAGAAATTGCGCTCAGAAAAAATCGGTGGCAACAACGAACAGATGAAAATCGCGCGTTTGCAGCTGATGTGGGTTATCTACGCGCAGAGCTGGGCCAAGCTGAAATATCCCCGCGAAGATGAGCTGCTGGCTGCAGCTGAGCGCAACGAGCAGGCGCACGAGGAAGACGAGTTGGTGGATTGATCGGGTGCGCGGATTCAACAAGCAGAATTGAAAAAGGCCGAATCATTCGGCCTTTTTATTGCGCGCATTTTGATGTGACGTTGGCGTGACGGGTGTCTTCGCATTCTTTCGATAGACGGCAGGTGTTGCAGCGGTAATGCTGCTTTTTGGCGGCCAGGGCCGTTTGATGTCCCATGTGAGCCCCGATAAGCTGCGGAATCGGGCTGTGGAGCGGAGCGCGCTTGCAGAGGATCAATAATCGGAGCTGACGGGTTTATCTGGTCGGCAGCGCAGGAGACGCAATGAAGCACGTATTTTACACGGCCCTGGTGGGATGCCTGCTAACGGGATGCACCTCTTCACCCGACACAAAATCCGCCCCTGCCGGCATCGCAGATGCTCAGATCAAAGCAGAAGGAGCCCGAGCGCAGTGGCGATCCCACATCGAGGCGCAGATTCCTACTGGCCGCAAAGTGGGTTGGAATATCGGATTCGATAAGGCGGTGTCGGACGTCTCCTCTGGCCAAGCCGAGTTGGACAGCGTTTCCGGTCTGGTCTTCGATACGGCTGAATCGCACTATGAGGTCGCCCAGGCCAGCGGCAGCTTCTGCCTGTTGCGCAATGCCGCAGAACCATCGGCTCCCCAGCTGCTCTGCAATACTTGTCCCCGCGATATGCCGGTCGGCCATCCGATTGCGGCAGTTGCGCGCTTTTGGGAAATAAAGGACACCTCGCCCTATACGAGCCTGGCCGGTCAGGAGCAACTGATGGTGATGCTGGTTCCACATCAGTTGCTGGTTCCGCAGGAACCGCCGCGCTGATCATCATGCCGAGTGAAGTGAATCTGCATTAACAGATGCGGATAGGAAGACCGTCAGATGAGTTGATTGTGTCGCGGTGGTAACTACCGGGATTTCACTGATGGAGCCGCGTTGTACCGATTCACGATGCAAATCTAAATGTGCGGATGCATAAATGAAAAAGGCCGTTTAAAACGGCCTTTTTGTTTGCGCTGTTTGCGCCGGAATATTTGGTCGGGCATGAAGGATTTGAACCTTCGACCCCTACTTCCCGAAAGTAGTGCGCTACCAGGCTGCGCTAATGCCCGTTGAAGAGGGCGCCATTATAGGTACCTTTAATGGCTGAAACAATATGCGCCCGGGGATTCTTGGAAGCCTCAGTGGTTCCGCGATACCGCCAGATCACACAGGGCCAGCATGGCCTGTTTGTGCAGATTGTCGGGCACACCGGCCAGGCATTCCTTGGCGTGGCGCGCGCGTTCCCGGGCTTTCTCGATGGTGTAGTCCAGGGCGCCACAATCCCGCACAGCACGGGTGATGGCATCCAGCTGCTCCAGGCCGCCGGTCAGGATCGCCTGACGGATCAAAGCCCGATCCTCTTCCCGGCCATGCTGCAGGGCATAGATCAGAGGCAGGGTGGGTTTGCCTTCCGCCAGGTCGTCGCCCACGTTCTTGCCCATTTCATCGGCGCTGCCGGTGTAGTCCAGCACGTCGTCGATCAATTGGAAGGCACAACCCAGGTGATCGGCATAGCGGGCCATTGCCAGTTCCAGGTCGGTGCCGGGGTTGGCCAGCACGGCGCCGGATTGCGCTGAGGCTTCGAACATCTTGGCGGTCTTGTAGCGAATCACTTCCGTGTATTGCTGTTCGGTGGTGTCAGGGTTCTTACAGTTGATCAGCTGCAGCACTTCGCCTTCGGCAATCAGGTTGGTGGCTTCCGACAGAATGCGCAGGATCTGCATGTTGCCTACATTGACCACCATCTGGAACGAGCGGGAGATCAGGAAGTCCCCCACCAAAACGCTGGGGGAGTTGCCCCAGACCGCGTTCACGGTGGGTTTGCCCCGGCGCAGGGCGGATTCATCCACCACGTCGTCATGCAAAAGGGTGGCGGTGTGCAGAAATTCCACCACGGCTGCCACATCAATATGTTGGGTGCCTTCATAGCCCAGGGCGCGGGCGCTGAGCAGGCACACCAGAGGCCGCAGGCGCTTGCCGCCGCTTTTGATAATGTAGTGGCCGATTTCCTTGATCAGGGGAACATGGGTGTGTAACTGCTTAAAAATCAGATCGTTGACGGCCAGGAAGTCGGTCTCAACCACTGCGGAGATTGCTTTGAAGTCCATAATCGATGAGCCGGCCGTCTGAGAGGTGGGCACTGCGAGCAGCGCAACTTATAGAGGTGGAGGGGAATGCTATGGGTGGGGGCAGGGGGTGTCAAGCTAAAGGCCTGATTTTGCTGTGGAGCTGGCGTGCAAGGTTAAGCTGGTGGGTGCCTTCGGCGCAGTGCGATCGAGGGTTGCGCGGCGAGGATGATTCCCTTACAATTGCGCCCCCTGTGACCCCGGCGCTTGTCAGGCTATGCCCAGCGAGCCTTGAATCGATGGACGTCGGTACAGTTTTAAGCAGAAATCTGATGCTCGATAGAAGCGTTTGGAGTCAGCAGCTATGTACGCGGTATTTGTAAGTGGTGGCAAGCAGCACCGAGTCGCAGAAGGCGACCTGGTAAAGCTGGAATTGATCGACGCCGAACCCGGCGCAGCCATCGAATTTGATCAAGTTCTTTTGGTTTCCAATGGCTCCGATGTGAAAATCGGTGCTCCTGTTGTGGCCGGTGGTGTGGTGAAAGCGGAAGTCGTGACTCATGGTCGCGGCGATAAGATCCGCATCATCAAATTCCGTCGCCGCAAGCACTATCGCAAGCAAGCGGGCCACCGCCAGTACTTCACTGAAGTGAAGATCACCGGCATCAGCGCCTGAGTTGAAGGGGAGATTAGACAATGGCACACAAGAAGGCGGGTGGTAGTACCCGCAACGGTCGCGACTCAGAAAGTAAGCGTCTTGGCGTCAAGCGTTACGGTGGCCAGCTGGTGAAAGCCGGCAACATCATCGTGCGTCAGCGCGGTACTGAATTCCACCCGGGCAAAAACGTAGGCCTGGGCAAGGACCACACTATCTTCGCCAAAATCGAAGGCGTGGTTCTGTTCGAAGTGAAAGGTCCCAAGAATCGCCGGACCATTTCCATCGTACCTGCTGCTTAAGCTGTACCGCTGTCGCATTGGATAGCGAAGCCCTGCCCGAAAGGCGGGGCTTTTTGCGTTGTAAAAGCCGGTTGTGAATGCTGGCATAGTTTTCATATCCTGAGCCGATCCCTTGTAGTTATCGGCCTTGCA
>DATLII010000514.1:0-4907 GCA_035539495.1 Dongiaceae bacterium | reverse complement strand
ATGTGGGATGACCACGATATTTTCGACGGCTGGGGCAGCTATCCCGAAGACCTGCACAACAGCCCGGTTTTTCAGGCGATTTTCAACACGGCCAAGCGCTATTTCGAACTGCTGCAATTGCGCAGCCGTCGCAACGGCAGCCTGCTCGATCGCGATGGCCTTCACTACGCTTTTGCGTTTCAATTCCGCGGTTACCACATTCTTGCATTGGACAACCGCAGTGAACGCACGCTAAGCCAGGTGATGAGCCGGCAGCAGTGGGATGATGTGATTGCGTATCTGGATAAGCAGGCGCAGCAGGGCGATCTGTTGTTGCTGTCAGCGGTGCCGGTGGTGTACCGGGATTTTTCCTTCGCCGACACCTCGCTGGACGTCACACCCTGGGACGAGGAACTCACCGACGATCTGAAAGACCATTGGCGCGCCAAGGAACATCAGGGCGAACGGGCTAGGCTGATCATGCGCTTATTGGACAACGTGAGTCAGCGGCAGAAAAATGGCAATTGCCGTACGCTGATTCTGTCCGGCGACGTGCATATCGGTTGCCTGGGTGTAATCAACGATTGGCGCAACCCGCAGCAAACCCGCAAGATCCATCAGGTGGTGTCGTCCGGCATCGTGCACCCGGCGCCCAGCCGCATCGCCTGGTACGGCATCATGGCGGTGACCAATGACAACACCGAACACCTGAACGAAGACAAGAGCATCGAGATCTCCATGCTCAAGCCTTACAGTTCAGACCAGTACCTGCGCACCCGCAATTACGTGACCCTGCAGGAAGGCAGCGACAAAAAACTGTGGCTGAACTGGATTTGCGAATCGAAAGACAAGCCGGTCTATCCTCTCGAATAATAGCCTCTCGAATAACAGCCACTCGAGTAACAACCGCATTGTATTGCGTACAACCTGAGCAGGCTGTTGAAAAAACGACTGGCTCGTTAAATTTTTCAACAACCTGCCAAGGCAACGTTGGCGTTACTGCTGCGCGTGCTCGAACATGAAATCCAGCAGATTGTCCGCCACTTCGTTTTTGTGCAATTGCGGTGTATTCACCGTGGCAAACATCGGGTCCAGGTGCGACTGGCCCGGCAGCACAATCAACTCGAACGGCCGGCCGGGAATCGGTTCACCTTGTCGACCCAACGCCAACCCATCGCCCGCCGCGAAAATGACAGTGGGCACTTCCAGCACCTTGCCTGGATGAATCGCCTTGATGCCGTAAGCGGGACCATAGGTTTTACCAGCAGCCAACATGTCGATCAGAATCCGCATCGGAAAATACCACTCGGTGAGATTGGTCGGTCCTACATGCAGAGCGCGAGTGAAATCCTCCATGCGCACCATTTCATCCTGAATATCGGTGTATTTGAACGTGCCAGTGGTGTCAGTGTAATCCGGATCGGCTGCGTCCCCGATCTGATCCGCATTGGCCCAGCGATACAGCGGGCCTTGCCGCAGATGCGCACGATCCGGGCCTGCATCCGCGGCAATAAATTGCTGCTTGGGTCCGGAGATGGCGGCGATCAGATCCTTCAATATCGGAATGCTGCGCCCGAATTGCACCAACGGCGATTTTTTCACGACCGCGCCACCGTTCATCTGGCCCAGACTGGCCTGCAAAAATGACAGAATGGAATAGTGTTCGTCGAACATCAACCCCACTTGTGCGGCATTGGTATAACGGAACGATTCCAGATGCGGGCCGTACGCGTAATTATTCGCATCGCGGGTATGAAAGAAACGGAACAGGGAATTCAGTGCCGGCGATTTCGGAATGCGGTCAATCACACGACTTTCCTGATCTGGCGCTTTGGCTGCCAATAATCCCACTGCTTCCGGCAGCGCAATGGCTTCGGCGCTGAACAGCGCGGGAATATCGATATTCTTCGGCAGAATGCCCGTGCGAATCAGTTTCAGAATATTGCGATAGCCCGCGTCCGAATCCACATCAGCATCCGCTAACAGCGTGTCGGCAATCGGCGCGTAGGCTTGCAACGCACCTGCCGGGTCTGACAGTGGACCGATATCGGTATCGAAACCGATTGCACCGGCCACCAGGTTGGCGCCGATGTCGTCAGTCGTCGCCGGATCGGCGTCCAGATCCCACGACAGGAACATCGAGGTGTGAATACCACCCAATGAATGGCCGCCAACGAATACTTTCTTCCGGCTGACCGCAATATCCGGCACCATCGCCTTGAGCACGGCGTACATGTCTTCGGTGGTTTGCTGCATACCGAAATCGATCAGATAAGGCATGTCTTTGCTCTTGCTGAAACCGGCAAAAGGTTGGCCGTCGATGCTCAAATCACCGTAGTAGTAACCGACAATCAAATCTTCTGCTTCCGCCACCGTCGGCGCTGCTTCCGCCGCCTGCATGCCGCGCAAATCCTCCAGACAGTTGGAGCGTCGATCCATGGCCCAGATTTCGACATTGCGTCCACGCTGGGTTTTCGCCATGTACACCAATTGACGGCCGATGTATTCGAAACCGTTGGCACCTTCCAATACACCGGGTACTAGCAACAGTGCCGCATCCGCCTGTGCCGGATCATTACCACTGTCGCGGGTTTTGAAACGCAGGAAGCGCACGTCGTTGCAACCTGCCGGCAATTGCGGATGTTGGATAACGAATGTGGCGGGCACGGATTCGTAGGTCACCTGCACGACTTCTGCAACATCCGCATCGGTCCACTGTGGCGCCGTTCCACTTTTGCGTTCTTCTGGAATGGGGCCGCTGGGATCGTAGCAACCCGATAGAGCGGCAGCCGCCAGAGCAGCGGTCATCGGTAGGCGCAAACTTTTTTTCATAAGCATTCCCTGACAGAGCGTCGTTCTTGTTATGCCCATGAATATAGCGCTAAGGCCACGGCCAAGAATTGTTCCTTGCGGTCATTTACCTTATCAGGAACAAAAAAAGAACAAGCAAACCGACAATTTTGTGCCAAAGTTAGTAGTGATCGGCGCGGGGCCCTGCCCCAAGGAATGCGCTCGTTATTCTCAACCAAGGAAGGTATCCGCATGTCATACACTCAGCGGCTATTACGCCCATTTCTTATTGTTTCTCTGATATTTACCACCCTCTTCACCGGCGGTTGTCCGCAACGGGAACTCATCGCGTTCGATCCCGATGGCGTATTGGAAGCCCGCGTCCGCCGCACTGAATTTGGCGTACCGCATATTGATGCCGGCAATCTGGAGAGCCTGGGCTTCGGCGTGGGTTATGCCTTCGCCCAGGACAACATCTGCCTGCTGGCGGATTTGATCATGAAATACAACAGCCGACGCGCCCGTTATCTGGGACCGGACTTGAAACCCGGCTCCGGCGACGGCCAGCATCTGATCAATGATTTTGGTTTTCTGGCGTTGGAAGTGCGGGCGCAGGCAGAAGCCAGCATTAACAGTATCAGCGTCAATCAGCGCGCACTGTTGTCCGGTTACAGCAAGGGCTACAACCATTATCTGGAACAAACCGGCGTCGACAATATCGATCCCGCCTGCGCTGGCAAACCCTGGGTGCAACCGATCACCGACGTGGACATGCTGACATCATTGCTGGCCACGGCGCTGCTGCCGGGTTCCAGTAATTTTCTGGCACCGATTTTTGCCGCCGCACCGCCGGGGCAAAGTTTTGCGCCCTTCCCTGCCAGCGATGCTGTGACACAAACGCTGAAGCAGAAATCACTTCCCACTGAAATTCCCTTGGCGTTCAACGCCCAAGACATCATCATGCCCGACGCCAACCCGCAGGAATTGGGCTCCAACGCCTGGGCCATCGGCGCTGACAAATCCGAACGCGGGCGTGGCCTGCTGTTGGCAAATCCGCATTTTCCGCACACGGGCATTCTACGTTTCTGGCAGCTGCACACACGCATTCCCGGCGTGTTGAATACCATGGGCGCATCGCTGGCGGGTACACCGGGCATCGTCAATATTGGCTTCAATCATCACCTGGCCTGGACGCACACGTTTTCCAAAGCGGAACACGTCATTGTCTATCAACTGGATTTAGATGCCGCCGACAACACCGGTCTCACCTACAAAGTGGACGGTGTCAGCAAATCGATTCAGCGCAAAACACTGACGCTGGATGTAGCGGTCGCGCCGGGCGTCACCGTGCCTTTCAGCAAATACGTGTATTACAGTGAATTCGGCCCGCTGTTTGTAGTACCAGGACAATTGCCCTGGGGCAACGACACACAAGGACGCTTTCTCGCGTTCAGTCTGAAGGATGCCAATCGCAACAACCCCGACATTGTCGATCATTGGCTGGCGATGAATCTGGCGCGCGATATGGATGAATTCAAAACCGCGTTTCAGCAATACGACGGCGTCATCTTCAACAACACCATCGCGGCGGACGCCAAGGGAAATGCCTTCTACATCGACGATTCCACCGTGCCGGCACTGAGCCCGGTGGCGGAACAGGCGCTACGCACCAACCCGGTCTTGGTAGCACTGCGCCAACAAACCGGATTTTCCTTTCTGCCTGGTAATTCCGCGCTGTTTGATTTCAACAGCGCTGTGCCTTATGACCAGGCGCCGAAACTGGAGCGGCGCGACTTCGTGCAGAATTCCAATGACAGTTACTGGCTGACCAACCCCACTGCACCCATCACCGGCCCCTCGATTCTGTATGGTGGAGAAAATAAAGCACAAAGCCTGCGTTCACGCATGGGGCAGAAAATGCTGCGCGATGCGGCGGGCGACGACGGCAAATTCTCAGCAGCGGAATTGGAAGCAGCGTTGTTCAGCCAACGCAGCTATCTGGCAGAGGCCGTGCTGGATGATTTATTACCCCTGTGTCAGCAACAGGGCGACACCCCGGTTCCGTTAAAAGATGCCGACGGAAACACCACGCAAGTCAATATCGCTGCCACTTCCGCTGCCTTAAGTTCGTGGGATGG
>DATLII010000513.1:0-4286 GCA_035539495.1 Dongiaceae bacterium | reverse complement strand
AGTGTCCGCAATGAGTGTACTGTTTTTCTGTATCAGCGTGGTGGTTCTGCTCTATCTGAATCTCCGCCGCTTCATTACGGTCCCTCTGCTGGGTGCGGCCACTGTCGGTGGCGCATATCTCGGCCAGTGGCACATTCTCGATACCGCCGCCGGCACCCTGCTGCTGGTGTTAGCGCTGCTGCTGATTCTGCCGAATCCCCTGCGCCAACATTACCTGAGCCTGCCGCTGCTGCGCTGGGTACGGGGATTATTGCCGCAATTATCCGACACCGAAGCACAGGCGCTGCAATCCGGCAGTGTCGACTGGGATGGGGAACTGTTTTCCGGTCGGCCACGTTGGAATCGTTTGCTGAAAGCCCGTCATCAGCGGTTGTCGGCGCAGGAGCAGGCGTTTCTGGACGGGCCGGTGGAAATTCTCTGCGGCATGCTCAACGACTGGCAGATCAACAATGAACAATTCGATCTGTCGGAGCCCGTTTGGCGCTACATTCGCAACAACGGCTTTTTCGGCCTGGTCCTGCCCAAGGAATTTGGCGGCCAGGGTTTTTCTGCCGTAGCGCATTCAGAAATTGTCATGCGTATTGCCACGCGCAGTGTGTCGGCCGCAGTGACCGTCATGGTGCCGAATTCGCTAGGCCCCGGTGAATTGCTGGTGCATTACGGCACCGATGAGCAGAAAGCCCGCCATTTGCCAAAGCTGGCCAGCGGCGAGGATATTCCCTGTTTTGCGCTGACCTCGCCGGTAGCCGGGTCGGATGCGGGTGCGATTCCTGACAAGGGCATTGTCTGTCACGGCGAATGGGAAGGCCAACAGGTGTTGGGGCTGCGCATCACCTGGAACAAACGCTACATCACCCTGGCACCGGTGGCGACGCTGATCGGGCTTGCCATCAAAGTGTACGACCCACAACAGTTACTCGGGCAGCAGGAACAGGTCGGCGTTACGTGCGTGCTGGTGCCGAGAGATCTACCCGGCGTGAATATCGGCACGCGCCATTTGCCCATGGACACCGCGTTCATGAACGGTCCTACCTGGGGCAACGATGTTTTCATTCCCATGGATTTCGTGATCGGTGGCCAGAGTCGATTGGGCCAAGGCTGGACCATGTTGATGGAATGCCTTGCCATCGGCCGTTCGATCTCACTACCGGCACTCTCCACCGGCGCCGGCAAGTTGGTAAGTCTGGCTGTCGGTTCCTACTCTCGCGTGCGTGAACAGTTTGGCCGTCCCATCAGCCGTTTTGAAGGTGTGCAGGAAGCGCTGGAACCCATTGCCGGTTACACCTATATGATGGACGCTGCGCGCTTGCTGACGGCATCCATGCTGGATCGTGGCGTGCGCCCCGCCGTGCCGTCCGCGTTGTTGAAATATCGCAGTACGGATCTGATGCGAATCGTCATCAATCACGGCATGGACATCGTCGCTGGACGCGGCGTCATCGGTGGACCGCGTAATTTCATCGCGCAGGCGTATCAGGCCGTACCCATCGGCATTACGGTGGAAGGCGCAAATATTCTCACCCGCAGTCTGATCATGTTCGGTCAGGGCGCCATCCGCTGCCATCCATTTATCGTGCAGGAAATTGAAGCTGCCGGCATGACCGACGAGCACGCCGGTGCCAAGCAATTCGACCACCTGTTTTATCGTCACGTGGCACACACGCTCAGCAATGCGCTGCGCACCTGGGTGTTGGCGCTCAGTGGCGGACTGCTGGCACCCGTGCCCGGTGCCGGTGGTATTCGCCGTTACTATCGACAGCTGACCCGCTTTTCCGCCGCATTTGCGGTGCTGACCGATGCGATCCTGCTGTTGGTTGGCGGCAATCTGAAAGCACGTCAGCGTCTGTCCGGGCGCATGGCCGATTGCCTGGTGCAGCTCTACTATGCATCCGCCGTGATCAAGCAATGGCACGAAGACAATTATCCCGAAGCAGAACGACCGCTGGTGGAATGGTGCCTGCAAACCACGCTACATGATCTGCAACAGCAGATGCACCGCATGATCGACAATTTCCCGGCTCGCATACTGCGTTTGCCACTACGGCTGCTGGTATTTCCACTGGGATCCATCGGCCTGGGCACACCAGACGACAAGCTGGGCACACAAGTCGCCCTGAGTATCGTGCAGGACACACCGCTGCGTGATCGCATTACGCATGGTGTCTACCGTCCTGCGACAGCCGCCGATTCGCTGGGTCGCGTGCTCAACGCTTATCGCTTGGCGAATCAGACACAGGATTTGCGCGATCGTCTGCACGAAGGCCTGCGCGATCTCGATCCCGAGGAAGTGGATAAAATCGCGCTGCTGATGGGACATCAACGACGGGAACTGGTGGACTGGGCGGAGGCAAAAGGGATTGTCGAAGCGGAACAGCGCGATGTGTTGCTGGAAGCACTGACCGCGCTGTATGACGTTGTCCGGGTGGATGCCTTTGATGCCGATGCGATTAAAACAATGGCGGATCGAGTAAAAGGGCAATATCAGGTGGTGGAGCGGCGCTGACCGATTCTTCAGAAAATTTCCCAGAAAAAGCAAGGCGGCCAATAGGCCGCCTTTTTCACGCAAGCATCGCAGTAAAAACTGTCAATGCAAATGCGGCACCACACCTACCTGCGGCATATTGGCCAGGCCGATATCCCGCGCATGTTCCTCGAACCCTTTATTCTTCCAGAAGAACGCGCCCGGCATAGTGGTCGGCACCACCAGCACATAAAACAGCGCACGTCCCATCAGCAAGGCAACCAGCGTCATCAAGCCCAGCACCGTCAGCGTCAACACACCCGCGACATCACCCAGCGGCAGCACCGCCAGTGCCAACGCCAACAGCGCGCCCACACCTAGCAAACCATTGCGCAGCAGATAGGTTTTACCGAACGTGGTGCATTGAATGTAGTGCGACGCACCGCCTTCACCCTGATGCATATTCAGATACTGCGCGTGGCGATACAGACCGAAGCCTTCCGCGGCCAGACCGATGAACGCCATCGCACCCAACACACCCAGCAGCGTGCTCACATCGCCATCGTTCAGCAATGTCACCGGCACCAGGAACAGCGCCAGCAGAACAGCGCCCAAACTGAACATGGTGCCAAAGAACGTCGTGATCACCTGCCAATGGTTCCAGAACGGCCGCGCCTTGATGCGATAGCTCTTGTGCATGTACCACAAGCCGATCAGTGCCGCGATCACCGCGAACACACCGGCCACTTGCGCCAGCACTTCCACCAACGTCCACTCCAACCACAGATTCACCAGCTTGAAGAAGGTGAACGCGCCCAGCCCGGCCATGAACATCGCCACACCCAAACCTTCCCGCGATACCGGCGAATAGCGCAGGTTGTTGAAGCCACGATAGAACCGCATTGGCTTGCCAAGGTGCATAGTGGTCAACACCAGACCCCACGACTGCAGCGCAAACAGCGTTATCAGAAACGGAATGTACGCCATGCTGTTTTCAATGGACGCAATGGAATCCAATCCGAACCAGGGCGCAAAGAACAGCGCAATGAACGCACCGATCGCTGCCTGCGATGCCAACGTGAAAATCACCAGCGGATTTTCGCGTGAACTCAGCCGCTTCAAATTCCAGTGAATGGCCTTGCCCTGCTTTTGATCCACCACTGACCGGAATTTGCCGTCTTCACCCTTGTGGTATTTCACCGGCATCGAATCCGTGCGAGTCACCTCGTTGGGCATGGATTTGATCTGCTGGAAACGAATATTCGGCTGCGTGATTGCCGGATCAGGGAAGCCCGGAATCTGGGTCAGTACCTGTTCGCGATTTTCCGGTGTGTTTTCGATAACGCCGAAGTTCAGTGCGTTACCCAAACAAGCCGACACGCAAGCCGGTTTCAGGCCCACTTCCAGACGGTCCACGCACATATTGCATTTCGACACCTGACCTTGGATCGGGTCCAGCTGCGGCGCATTGTACGGGCACACCCAGGTGCAGTAGCCGCAACCGAAGCAGGTATCTGGATCCTGCAATACCGCGCCATATTCCGCATGCTTGGTGTAAGCGCGCGTCGGGCAGCCTTTCAGACACACCGGATCATCACAGTGGTTACAGGCCATGGAAATATTCATGCGCTTGTAGTCGGGGAATGTACCCCCTTCTACATAACCCACGCTACGGAAGCTGATATGCGCGGGATTACCGTTCTTCTCGCTGCAAGCCGCTTCGCAGGCGTGACAACCGATACAGTTATCGGCGGTGAAATGGAAGCCGTGCTGCTTGTAGCGGTTGGGGTTTTCACCCACTGCCGGGTTCTCGTTGATGTACATG
>DATLII010000512.1:0-6925 GCA_035539495.1 Dongiaceae bacterium | reverse complement strand
CATCTCGCTTTCGATCAGTTGGGGGGAAATAGCACCGCAGTTGACCGCCAAAAAAGGCGCGTGGTGGCGATTGCTCAAGCTGTGCAGAGTCTGCGCAACCAGCTCCTTGCCTGTGCCGCTTTCGCCAGTGATCAGCACCGTAGCCACTGTCGGGGCCACCCGGCTGATCTGATCATAGACATGCTGCATGGCGGGTGAACTGCCCAGCATGCACCCAAAGCGCCCGAGGCGGCGCAATTCTTCACGCAGCGTACTGATTTCGGTTTTGAGATCGAGAGGCCTGTCGATGCGGGCCAGGATGCTTTTCAGTTGTTTGATGTTGACTGGCTTGATCAGGTAGTCGGTAGCGCCCAGCCGCAGCGCCTGAATGGAAGTTTCAATACTGGCATTGCCGGTGATCAGCACGATCTGCGTACCCTTGCGCAGCTCGATGTCGCTGAACAGTTCCATCCCTTCGCCATCCGGCAGGATCAGATCAAGCAATACCACATCGGCACGCCGCCGATGCATGCTGGCCCTGGCCTCGTTGAGGCTGCCAGCAGAATCCACCGTAAAACCCTCCAGACGTATCAGTTTTTCCAATGCGTTACGAGTATCGACATCATCATCGACGATCAATACATGGGGCATTGCTTCACTCCGTTGCTTGGAAAATTTGCTAACCGACGGCACGTCGGACCGCACCAGTCCTGGGCGTGCCAGCAGGCGATTATCCCCTGTCAGGGCAACCTCGCCAACTGTTTATGCGTTCAGTGTCGCGCAGAGGTTGGGTATGAATTGGAATAAGCGACGCGTAAATGGCTTCCTGACTCATCCACGCTTGCAAAATAGGTCTGTTAACAGCCCGGCCTATCTGTTGCTATGCCTTGAAACAGGGCGTATTAGCAGCAGGCTACTGCCCCGCGCCGCCGCCATGACCCGGACTACCAGATCACGATCCGTCACCACACCAATCAATTTGTCTCCCTCGGAGACCGGCAAAAAAACGATGTTATTGCTGGCAAGTCGCGGGCTGCCGTAATCAAGGGCAAGATTCGAACCAGCAACGCCGACACCATTAAGGCATTGAAATAGCTGTATTTCAGCCTGCCAACCCCGGCTCTGCCTCCACGATGTCGTCCGCATAATCGTGGGGAAATGCGAAAACTTTAACCGGCGTGATGCCCTTCCGTGCACAAATCATCACCAGCTTGGTTTCATTTTTGCTTGGTCATAACGCACTAACGCTCAACATGGGCTGGCGGTTCCGCCAATGATCGTTACTCTTATTCGCAACCCTTATTGGCAATTCGTATTAGCGACTCGCTATTAGCGCTTGCGGCAAGTGGCAATACCGCTGCCATTAACCTGTCATCCACTCACGCGGAAGATAGGGCATGGCAACAGCAATGATTCAAAAGTGATTTCGAGGGAGCGAATCAACGATGGGACGTAAAAGCCGGTAAACGAAATTTAAAAAAAACGATTGCAGACTTTCACATCCGTTTATACTTTTAACACAAGGACGGGGGCACATGGAAAAAAGGTATGCTATGACTCATCACGCAGATTCCAGCTATTCCTATCTCAAAAATACGTTGGCGTTGATCCTGGCTGGCGGTAGCGGCTCCCGTTTGCAATCACTCACCCGCTGGCATTCGAAACCAGCAGTGCCTTTCGGCGGCAAATACCGCACCATCGATTTCCCTCTTTCCAACTGCATCAATTCCGGCATCCGCCGCATCAGCATCCTGACGCAGTACAAATCCCACTCACTCAACACGCACATTCAGAAAGGCTGGAATTTTCTGCGGCCGGAATTGGGTGAATTCATCGACCTGCTGCCAGCGCAGCAGCGGGTAAAAGATTCCTGGTATTTGGGTACTGCTGATGCCGTGTACCAGAACCTGGACATCATCAATGACATACACCCGGAATACGTGCTGATCCTGGCGGGCGATCATATCTACAAAATGAATTATGCGCTGATGCTGCAGCACCATATCGACACCGGCGCCGATATGACGGTTGGCTGCATCCAGGTACCGGTGGAACAGGCGCGGGAATTCGGCGTGATGTCGGTGGATGATAACAACTGGGTCCGCCGCTTCACGGAAAAGCCGGCCCATCCCGAAACCATTCCGGGCAATCGCCATTTCAGTTTGGCGTCTATGGGCATCTATGTTTTTTCCCGCGACTTCCTGTACCAGGCACTGAAGCGGGACGCCGGGCAACTCACCAGCCATCACGATTTCGGCAAAGACATCATTCCCAATCTGCTCGGCCATTACCGGGTCGCCGCCTTCCCCTTCACTGAAAGTGCCACCGGCGACACCGCTTATTGGCGTGACGTGGGTACGGTGGACAGCTATTACGAAGCCAACATGGAACTGGTGTCGGTGACACCGCCGCTGAATCTGTACGATCAAACCTGGCCGATCTGGACTTACCAGGAGCAGTTGCCACCGGCCAAATTTGTATTCGACGACGACAATCGCCGCGGCCTGGCGGTGGATTCGCTTGTGTCCGCAGGTTGCATCGTCTCTGGCAGCCAGGTGCAACGCTCGCTGTTATCCAACAATGTGCGCATTCACAGCTATTGCGATATCGATGGCGCCGTCATTCTGCCCAATGTGGAAATAGGCCGAAACTGCCGGCTGCGCAACGTAATTATCGACCGCGATTGTCGCATTCCGGCAGACACCGTCATTGGTTACAACACTCCTGACGATGCCAGCCGTTTTTACGTTTCCTCGGGCGGTATCATTCTGGTTTCACCGGAAATGCTCGGACAAACCCTGTCCCATGTCGCGTGAGGCTGGGGGGAAGAAAACGCATAAAGCGCCGGTCAATGTGGTGTTGTGCTGGCACATGCACCAGCCGCAGTATCAGGACCAGTTCAATCATCAGTTCCATTTACCCTGGACCTATCTTCACGCGATCAAAGATTACGTGGATATGGCCGCCGTGGTGGAGGAATTGCCGCAATGCCGCGTAGTAGTGAATTTCACACCGGTACTGCTGGATCAATTGGACGATTACATTCGCCAGTTCGAGTGCTATTTCAGCCGCGGTGAATCCTTCAACGACGGTCTGCTGCATGCGTTGTCAGCGGTAGGAATCGGGCCCACCGAAACTGCGCGCTTGGCCATCGTCAGGCAATGTGTGCGCGCCAATGAAAACCGCTTGATTCGCCGCTTCGAGCCTTTCAACAATCTGGTGCAGATGGCACGCCAGGCGTTGGAAAAGCCGGTCTTCCTTAGCTATCTGGGCGAACAATTCTTTTTTGATTTGCTGGTGTGGTACCACCTGGCCTGGATGGCTGAAACCGTACGCACCAATAACCCTGTCGTGCAACGCCTGATGGAAAAAGGCCGCGATTTCAATCTGGCGGACCGGCGTGAATTGCTGGGCGTGATTGACCAACTGCTGCGCACTATTGTGCCGCGTTATCGTCATCTGGTGGCCAGCGGCCAAATGGAATTGAGCGTAACACCGGACAAACATCCGATCCTGCCATTACTGCTGGATTTTAGTTGCGCCAGCGAGGCCATGCCCGACGCGCCGCTGCCGGAATATGATGTCTATCCCGGTGGCCTGGAACGCGCACGCGAACATCTACAACGGGGACTGGCGCTGTTCGAGCGCCATTTCGGATTTCGCCCGATAGGCTGCTGGCCGTCGGAAGGCGCTCTCAGTGAAGAAACGCTGCGTCTATTACAGGACGCCGGTTTCGAATGGACTGCCAGCGGTGGTGGTGTATTAGGCAATAGCCGCCATGCCAGCGGCGCCGCTGATGGTTGCATCCACCATTCCTTCCGCTTCGACGCCAGCGACATCACCTGCTTCTTCCGCGACGACAATCTGTCCGATCTGATCGGCTTCACCTATTCCGGCTGGAATGAACAGGACGCGGCGAATAATCTGATTCATCACATCAGCAATATTCGCGAAGCCTGCAATTATGATCCACATACCATCGTGCCCATTATTCTGGATGGCGAAAATTGTTGGGAATATTACGCGGCCAACGGTTACCCCTTTTTGAAAGCGCTCTACAGTAGTTTGATCCAGCACCCGGACATCCACCTCACTACCTTTCAGGAATATTTGAAATCCAATCCGAAGCCCATCCAACTGAAAAAACTGGTGAGCGGCAGCTGGGTGTATGGCACGTTGTCGACTTGGATCGGCGATCCCGCCAAAAACCGCGCGTGGGATTTGCTGTGTCGTGCCAAACAGGATTTCGATCAGGTGCAAGCAGCAGGCAAATTGTCACCGGCGCAAATGGATCGGGCGCGGGAACAATTGGCCATTTGCGAAGGTTCGGACTGGTTCTGGTGGTTTGGTGATTACAATCCGGCGGATTCGGTGACGGATTTCGATCGGCTGTACCGCAGCCACCTGCGTAATCTATACCGGTTTCTGGGCGAACCGACCCCCGAAGATCTGAACGAGATCATCAGCCAGGGCGGCGGCGCTGCAGAGAATGATGGGGTCATGCGACGCGGACAAGGATGAACATGGCGAAGATTCTGAAATCACGTCGAGCCGGCGTGCTGCTGCACGCGACTTCATTGCCTGGCCCACAGACCTGCGGCAGTCTGGGCGCCGACGCGCTGCGCTGGATTGATTGGCTGGCCGCCAGTGGATTTCGTCTGTGGCAAGTGCTACCGCTGACGCCGGTGTCCGACGGCTCACCCTACAATAGCTATTCCGCCTTTGCCGGCTACATGCAGTTGATCGACATCGCTGCGCTGCAGGATCTGGGATTTCCACCGATAGGCGATGGCCTGCCCGATCCCGCTACACCAGCGTATGTGTCCAAAGCGCTGCAGCGTCAGTTCGACTGGTTTCAGCAGCAACAGGAAGGCGCACTACGGGATCAGTTCCGGCAATTCACCCAAAGCCAGCACTGGCTGGAAAATTATTGCCTGTTTTCGGCATTGAAAGAAGTGCATCCGCAACACTGGGAAGAATGGCCCGCACCGCTGCGGGATCGTGAACCGTCCGCGATCAAGGCCTTTGCCAGCGAACACCAATCTCGCATCGACTTTCATCGCTTCGCGCAATTTATTTTCATGCTGCAATGGCAACGCCTGAAACAGCACGCCAACAGCAAAGGCATTGCGCTATTCGGCGACATGCCGATTTTCGTCGCGCATGACAGCGTCGATGTGTGGAGCCATCGCGATCTGTTCAAGCTCGACGCTGCCGGCCACACCACCGTCATTGCCGGCGTGCCACCCGATTATTTCTCGGCCCAAGGCCAGCGTTGGGGCAATCCCCTTTATGCCTGGGATCGTCATGCTGCCGATGACTATCAATGGTGGCGCGAGCGCATCGGCCACAGCCTGACACTATATGATGCCGTGCGAATCGATCACTTCCGCGGCTTCATGGCCTGTTGGGAAATTCCCGCGTCGGAAAGCACAGCCATCAATGGCACCTGGGTACCGGCGCCCGGCGATGCATTATTTGCCTCACTGCAAAAAGCACATCCCGACCTGCCGCTGATCGCCGAGGATCTCGGACTGATCACACCTGACGTGATCGAGTTGCGGCGGAAATACAAATTACCCGGTATGAAAATTCTGCAGTTTGCTTTCGACAGCGACGGCGCCAATCCCTACCTGCCCCACAACCATTCGCTCAATTCCGTGGTGTATTCCGGCACGCATGACAACAACACCACACTCGGCTGGTTTCAGGCGCTGAATGACGATATTAAAAGGAGGATTTTGGAGTACTACGCTCAACCTAACGAGCCCATGCCCTGGCCCATCATCAAGAGCACCTTGGCATCACCGGGCCGCTGGGCCATTCTGCCGTTGCAGGATTTACTAGCGTTGGGAACGGAACATCGCATGAACGTGCCCGGCACTACGGCCGACAACTGGCGCTGGCGCTTCGACTGGCAGCAGGTGGACGCCAATCTGGCGCCGCACCTGAATAATCTGAACCGGCTTTATTATCGAATTTGAGGCGCCTCAAAGCCAGATCATGCAACCAGTTTCAAAACGCTGCCCCAGCAGCTTGTGATAGGGATAGGCCCGCAACATATAGCACTGCTTGCCAGGCTCGGTAAGCGTGACAGAAAGGGAAAACAGACTTTCACCGCCGTTGCGTTCGACGAATTGCAACTGAAAGCAGGAATGGCGCACGAAACTGCCGTCCTTGTCCAATCGCCCCACCAGACAATCGATCACCACATCGTCCGGCTCCAACCCTTCCAGATTCAACGCTACTTTCACTTCAAACGTATCGTCGCGGTAAATATGGTTCAGCGGTGTATCCAGGCGGCGAAACGTTACCTTGGGCCAGGCTCCACGCACGCGCCGTTTCCAGTTCGCCAGTTGCCGTGCCGGTTCACATTTATCGGCAAACAGCTCGCGGCCGTGCGCAATAGCAGGCCCATAAAATCCCTGCACATAATCCATCACCATGCGCTGCGCATTGAAGGCGGGAATCAGCGACGCCATGGCATGCTTGCTCTTGTCGATCCAGTTGGCGGAAAAGCCCTGGCCGTCGCGTTGGTAATACAGCGGAATCACCTGGTTTTCCAATACGTCCAATAATTCATTGGATTCCTCACGGTCGCGGAAATCCGGTGTGAACTGCGGGCCATGCGGCGTGATCGCCCAGCCGTTCTCGCCGTTGTAGCCTTCGTCCCACCAGCCATCCAGCACGCTCAGGTTGAGCACGCCATTGATGCCAGCCTTCTGCCCGGACGTACCACTGGCCTCCAGCGGATAAGTGGGATTGTTCAGCCACACATCGACGCCGGTCACCAGCTTGCGCGCCAGCGACATGTCGTAGTCTTCCAGCAGAATGATGCGACCTTCGAACTGCGGTTCGCGGGAAAAACGGTGAATCTGGCGAATGAATTCCTGCCCCGGATGATCGCTGGGATGCGCTTTGCCGGCAAAGATCAGCACCACTGGAC
>DATLII010000511.1:0-13151 GCA_035539495.1 Dongiaceae bacterium | reverse complement strand
GAACGACACCCTGGAACCGCTGGACCTGCAGCTGACGCAATCGGCCTCCAGCATTTCCGCCGCCTATCTGCAATCGTTGTTGCCGCCCTTGGCACAGCACTACGGTTTGGATCAGGATGCGCTGCTGCAGCGCGCTGGCCTGTCGACGCAGGATTGGCAAAACCCGGAAGCATTGTTGCCATTGTTCCAGGCAGGTGCGCTGTTTCTGGAAATCCTGCGTCAGAGCGGTGATCACGGGCTCGGACTGGTGATGGGTTCCCTGGTGCAACCCCGTTCCTACCAGGTGTTGGGCTACGCCATGATGAGCAGCGCCAATTTGGGCGAAGCGATCGATCGCCTGATTCGCTATGAAAAATTGGTGGGCAAACTGGGCAGCACGGAATTGCTCCGTGAAGACGGTGAGTGCCGCTTGCGCTGGCATTGTCCCTTCAGTGGCGATTGGACCCGCTATTTGAAAGAGGCCGCCATTGCCGGTTGGGTGACTTTCGCGCGCTCGCTGCTGGCGGGCGAGGGAACACAAGTAATTGCGCCAGCGCGAGTGTGTTTCGATCACGCCGCGCTGATTCCGCCGGAACGTTATGAAGCTGTATTTCATTGTCCTGTAACGATGAATGCAGGCTGGTGTGGCGTGGAGTTCAGCGCACAACTGCTGGCGTTACCGTTGCACAGTGCCGATCCCGGCCTGCGCAAGTTGATGGATGCACAAGCCAGTCAGTTGCTGCAGGATTTCGAACAGACCGCCAATCTGGTGAATGAAGTGCGTGCCTGCATTGCCCAGGCGCTGCCGAATGGCGAGCCGTCGTTGGATACGGTGGCTGCACGCTTGCAGCTCACTGCGCGCGCGTTGCAACATCGTTTGAAGCAGAACGGTGTTGCCTTTAAAGAATTGGTGGACAGCGTGCGTCGTGCGCTGGTGCTGCATTATTTGCGCGATCCCGCCACCAGTCTGCAGGACATTACCTTCCTGTTGGGTTTTTCCGAGCAGAGTGCCTTCAGTCGAGCCTTCCGGCGTTGGCAGGGTTGCTCACCTCAGCAGTACCGCAAACGCGCAACAACGTAAGCTGTCAGGACGCGCTGCTCGCCAGCGATTTTCGATAGATGCCCGGCGTCACGTCGAACCAGTTGCGAAACGCATGCGTAAACGTGCTCTGATCCTGATACCCCAACAGTTGCGCAATATCCGCCAATTCCAATTCCCCCCGTTGCAGATATTCCAGCGCACAGGTACGCCGTACTTCATCCAGAATCTCCCGGAACGACGTGTTTTCCTGCTGCAGGCGCCGTCGCAATGTACGTTCCGAACAACCCAGTGCTCGTGCAGCTCGCAGCAGGGACGGAATCTCCCGCGCCAGTTGGCTTTGCAGATAACTGGCCAGTTGATGACGTACGGATTCGTAGCGGGCCAGGCTCTGCAGGCGAAAATCCAGTTGTCGCCGCATCACCCGCACCGTCACTTCGTCCGCCTGCTGCAGCGGAGTATCCAGAAAGGCGCGATCCACCAGAATCGCATCGCGGGCAGCGCCGAATTCAATCGGGCAGCCAAAAATGCGCGCGTAATCCTCCTCACACATCGACGGTGAGCGGTGGCGGAATTCCATTTTCAACAACGGTTGTTGCGCATGCCAGGTGATCCAGCGGCCGATGCCGGCATAACCGGCCATCACGGCCTCCGTAATGGGCCGCAGCCGCTCCGGACTGTGCACGCGCGGTGTCCAGATCACGGCGGCCTGGTCGCCCTGTTCGTGCAATGTGGACACACCCAGCGTCTGATTCAGCGGTTGGTAATGGTGATTCAGCCGGGTCGCATCCCGCAGCGTACTGCTGCACATGGCCGCCAGGCCCAGAATATCGAAGGTGCCTGGTTTGAAGGACTCGCCCACTCTCAGGCCGAAGTTGGCTTGACCGGTTGCGGCGATCACCGCGTGCATCAGATCGATGATGCGTTGTGACGGCACGCGATTGATGCTCAGTTTTAGAAACGCATCATCCACGCCCAACTGGTGCAGCAGCCAGTGGCGATCCAATCCCAGATGTTCAGCAACCGTGACAATGGTGGCGGCGTAGCGGGCGGAAAAATGACCCAAGTCCATGGCGCAAGCTGTTCCGATTCCAATGCGGAATGCTCATATTAGCAGCGTTCAAACGCGAAAGTGAGAACGGTGTCGCAGATGCGCGGGTGGCGTGAACTGCCTGGCGGTTTGCGGCCCATATGCTGGGTTACGCGGCCGCATTGGAAAAGAAAGGTCTGGATGTGCGCAGTACGACGGTCTCAGATCAGGCACTGCGGCCCAGACGGTGAGAAAAGGACGCCGGTGGTGAGCGGGACTCGCTGCCGCGGGGGTTTGGCAGCGTTCGACATACCGGCGGATGTCGAAAAGGGAATCGGGTACGACTGCTGCAACTCGGTCGACACTAAGGGTGCGAAGTCGCAATCTTTGCGGGACATTTCCAGCTGTTCCCGCAACAAACGATTTTCCAGTGTGATTTTCAGCAGCGTCACGCTCAGTACGACGTACAGCATCAGACTGCAATAAAACAGAAACGCGCCGGGCTGGCCGGGTTGCAGGAAACTGCGCCGATGGTTCTCGATAGTGAGCATGACGGAATTCCTCGGGCGGAGTGTCTGCCTAGGAATGTACCGGCGTGGAGTGGCTACATATTGGGCCTGATGGCCAAAAGGCTTGGGAATTGCGGCCAGCGTTGCTCACGCGGCCGCCCTTTTTGCGCTAACCGCCGCTCAGTGCCTGAAAAATGAAGAGCGTGCCGTCCTCCGGCACCTGATCGGACAGCGTCTTGCGGTCGAACACCAGAGTGTTGTTGATGCTGAGTCTGACGTGGCGGCGCAATGCACCCTGATCGTCGAGAATGTAGTGGGTGAATCCGGGCGCCATCGCGTCGACTGCGCGCAGCACCTCGGCGACAGATCCTGCGGGCACGCGAATGGACAGGTGTTCCAGTTGCGGAAAAAAACGGTACAGGTGCGGTGTCATTTCAACTTGGGGCATGGCGCTTAACCAAAACGCACCGAATAGACCGGTGGAAAATGATTGCCGAGGCTCTGCCAGCTGTCGCCGCGATCTTCGGAAAGATAGACGTTGCCGGTGGTGCTGCCGAAGCAGACGCAGTCTCCGGCCGCGTCCAGCGCGTGGCGATAAACGATGTCGTAGGCGTGTTGCTGCGGCAATCCTTTGCGTAATGTCTGCCAGGTCTGGCCACCATCGCTGGTGCGCGCAACAAACAAACCGCCGTCGATGGACATGCGCTCCGAATCAGCACGGGCCGGCACTACCCAGGCGCAGCGGCCGTCGTTTGCATCCACCGTGATCGGAAAACCGAAGTGCACGCCGGCGTCCGTCTGGCTGACTTTTTTCCAGGTTTTTGCGCCGTTCTCGCTGTAAAACACGCCGCAGTGATTTTGCTGCCACAGATGATCCGGCTCAGCACGGCAGGCGGTGACAAAGTGTGGATCATGGCCCCATTCCGCTTCCGGGTCGGGCATATAGTCATTGCGCATGCCTTTGTTGCGCACGGCCCAGGTCTGGCCGCCGTCGCAGCTTTCCAGTACGCCGGCAGAGGAAACCGCGACATAAAGATGATTGGAGTCCCGAGGATCCACAATGATGGAATGGATGCCCGGTTCGAATACGCCGTAATCGACGCTGGCAGGTGTGCCGCCCCATTGGGTCTCGCTAGTGGCGTCGCCATTGAACAGATCGCCGCCACGGCTTGCGTGATTCCACAGCGGCCGGTTCAGCTCCCAGGTATCGCCGCCATCGTCGCTGATGAACAGGCCACCAGGTATCGTGCCTGCATAGATCCGGCCGGGCTGCGACGCAGCGCCGAAAGCGATGTTCCAGATCTTGTACACTGCGGCAGCCTTGTATTCAGGCTGGCCCGCCGGCGCCATGGGATCAAAATCCGGTGTCGGCAGGTATTGCACGATATGGCGAGCGCCTTGGGGATACTTCAGTGACAGTACTTCTTCCCAAGTGACGCCGTTGTCCCGCGAGCGCGACAGCTTTGGCCCCCAATGGCCGTGATCCAGCGAAGACCACAAGGTGCCGTCGCGGGCATCGCGTGCGGCATAACAGACCGGTATGCCGGAATGCAGGATGCTGCGGGGTTGCCAGTGTCCGTTTTTGCGTTCAATGATGACGGTGCCCTTGCGGGTACCAAGGAGCAGGGTGGTAGCCATGGTCGAAACTCCTGGATGGTTTCCTTGTAGTCGAATGGCGTGCAGAGGATTCGACACCCAGGTGAATAAAATAGTACTTCTTCAATTTCAGCCAGTTAGCGCAGGCTGCTATCGTCAATTTTATTCAGCCAATCACTTTGCGGTTGGGTTCTGAATTGTGGGACGAATGGCGCGACCAGCGCAGCAAGGTGTCGCGCAATTCGTTCAGTTCAATCGGCTTGGATAGATGCGCGTTCATGCCGCTCTGCAGACTGCGCTCTTTGTGTTCATCCATGATGTGGGCGGTGAGCGCGATGATGGGCAGCGGCGTGCGACCTTCCTTGCGTTCCCACTGGCGAATGGCGGCGGCGGCTTCGAAGCCATTCATCACCGGCATCTCGCAATCCATCAACACCATGTCGAACGGTTGTTCCTGAATCAGGTCCAGCGCGGCGCGGCCGTTGTCCACGGTCCAGGCGCGCATGCCCAATCGTGCCAGCATGCCTTTGATGACCTTCTGGCTTAAGTGATGATCCTCCGCCACCAGAATATTCATCGGCTGTAATTCTTCCGCCTGCCCATCCCCACGCTGATGCACCGACTGGATGCGACGCAGGTGCGCCAGTTCTTCCAGCAATGTCAGTTTCAACAGACGTCCGGTAACCGGCTTGGTAATAACGCGACGAATGCCTGCATTGCGCGCGGCGGTGGAGCTGGGCGCCAGGCCAAGCCCGGTCAGCATCAACACCAGCGGGTCGTTGCTGATCAGCGCGTCTTCTTTGATTTTCGCCGCCAGTTCCATGCCGCTCATGCCGGGCATTTCATGATCCAGAATCACGATGTCGAAGGGCTCATGCAGCGTGGCCTGATTGTGCAGCATCGCCAGCGCCTGCTTGCCGTTCACCGCGGACGCCACCTGCATGCCCCAGCTGCTGGCTTGTTGTTGCAACACCAGGCGGCAGGATGCGTTGTCATCCACTACCAGCAGACGCAAACCTTGCAACTGTTCGGCGAACAGCGGCAGATCCTGGCCCTCGCTGTCCGGTTCCAGCGGAATGCTGAACCAGAACGAACTGCCTTTATTGAGCTGACTTTGCGCACCGATTTCACCGTGCATCATGCGCACCAGTTGCTGCGAAATCGACAAACCCAAACCGTGATGATGAATCTGATCCAGATGGTCGCGTCGAATGGCAAACAATTCCTGCAACTGATCGCGGCTCATGCCAATGCCGGTATCGGTCACAGTGAATTTGATATTGCGCGGCGAATGGCCTGGATCTTTTGCAATGTCGATCACCACTTCGCCGTGATCGGTATATTTGATTGCGTTGGATACCAGATTGGCCAGCACCTGGCGAATGCGGGTGGGATCACCCTTCACCTGGAATGGCACGTCGCTTTGAATATGCGTGATCAGCTCCAGCCGTTTTTCTTCGGCGCGACCTTTGAACATCTCGATGCATTCGCTGAGCATCAGGCCGATATCAAACGAGCTGATGTCCAGCGCCATCTTGCCGGTTTCAATTTTCGAGTAGTCGAGAATGTCGTCGAGAATCTTCAGCAGATTGTTGCCGGACGCGCTGATGGTGCGAACAAAATCTTCCTGTGTGGGCGACAGCGGGGAATCTTCCAGCAATTCCGCCATGCCCAGAATGCCGTTCATCGGTGTGCGGATTTCGTGGCTGATCTGCGCCAGAAATTCGGTTTTCGCGCGCCGCTCGGCTTCCTGGATCGCCACATGGCGGCGTTGCTGCTCCGCCATTTGATCGACGATACGGCGGTGGCTGTTCAGCGCCAAGCGACACAAAATCAAATCCAGGAACAGTGCGCCCAGCATCAACCAAGTGGTTTCCAACCCAAACGCCAGTTGTGCATACACCGTCTGCGCGCTGAGGCCGCCCACCAACAGAACCAGCACCCGCGCCGGAAGCAGGTAGCGGGCGGGCGGATGACCGTCCATGGCGCGCAGTGCCACCGCGTACAGTGTGAGCGGAATCGTGAGCATGGCCACGGCCATGGCCGCTTCGGTCGACATGCGCGGCGACGCTGCCAAACATGCCAGCATGGTCAGCGCGATGACGCCCAACACCAGTCGCAGCAGTGCATCCAGGTGGCGGCGGGTTTTCTGGGTGTCCAGCAACGTGCGAGTGAATTGCAGACCGGTAGCGCAGACCAGCATCATCGACAACGCATCCAGCCGGGTCTGCAAATTCGTCACCGGCAGCCACAGGAAGCCGACGAAACCCAGTGCCGAACCGATATACATCAACAGCGCCAGGGCATAGGCGGCAAAATTCAGATCATTCAATTCGCGCCGCTTGGCGAATTCGAACAGGGCGCCCAAAAACAGCATCAATACGATGCCGCAAGTAGTGCCCACCGCCATCTGCAGGTTCTGTTGTTCCTGATAGAAGCTGACCGGGTCCGCCAGGCGCAGCGAGAAATTCAGGTATTGATCCGACCGCATGCGCACCAGAAATTCGCTGGCCTGTTGCGAGGCCAGCGGCAACGTGATCACTGGCGCCCGGTGCAGTATGGTGCCGTGCACCGCACGGGTCTGGCTGCCGGATTGTCCCAGCGGCAGCACGCCTTCCGGCGACAGCTGATACACCTCCATCAGGCCAATATTGGGACGGGTCAAATACAGCAGAGCGTTGCGGGTTTGCGTCTGGCGGTTGTCGATTTGCAAGCGCAGCCAGATGGTGGAATTGGTATAGCCAAAGCGCAGGATGGGCGTGCGGGCCGGTGTGAATTGTTGCAGCAGGGCGGGGTCGGCAAAGCTATCAGGCTCGAAGATATTATCGCTGTCTTCGAAGTAGCTCAGGCTGGGCAGTACGGACAGGTTGAAATGGGGTTGTTCCAGGGTGACGCTGGCCCAGGCCTTGGGCAGGCATAAAACAAACCAGCAGCACAGCATCAGCAGCGCCATTCCGGTGGCAGATCGATGGGGTGGGTCCAGTCGCCTCATGGGTGCCGTGCTTTTGCGTCCTGCGATTGGTTAAATTTGGTCCAAGTATATCCCAGTTGGCTTTGCTTCCCACAGGATGATTCGGATTTTGTCAGACAGTTTGACCGTTTTTATGTCGCGTATTAGGCCAGAAGCGATGCATTGTCCTATTCGTTTTGTTGTAGCAGATAGGCTTGAAAACCGGCACTGATCAGCAAGTAAACCCCTAATTCGCTTCGCCGTCCAGCATTGGCCGACACCACGTAGAACTTTTCCCTGGCAAATTCCGCCATGCGATCCCGCAGCCGGCTGAGCGGTACATTGACGCTGCCTTCGTCGTGCTGATGCTTGTATTCACCGGACAGCCGCACATCCAATACCACCAGATCCTGTCCGCTGTTACGCAATTTTTCCAGGTCGGGGCCGCTCAGGCTGCGCAGCACCGGTTCCTCCAGCAGCTTCTTGAATTCCGCCTTGTCCAGGTACATCAGGCGGCCAGCGGTTTCCATGGTGATGGTGGCATTGCGGGTGGTTTCGCCGATCAGGGCCTCTTCACCGAAGAAACGACCGGCAACCAGTTCCGCCAGCTTCTGATCGCCATCCACATTGCGTCGGCTGACCCGGGCTTTTCCAGCGGCAATAACGTAGAAGCGGTCCCCTGGTTGGCCTTCATGAACCACCACCTCGCCTGCGGCACAGGTCTGGCTTTTGAAGGTGGCAAATAGCTGTTGGATATGAGCGGGCGGCACCTTGCTGAACAGCTCGGATTCCAGCAGCGCCGACATCCAGTCCTCGTCCGGAATGGCGTCACCGGATTGCCCAGCGCTGGCGGCCTGTTCCCAGGTCAGCAGCAGGTCAAGCCGGTCACGGTCGAACTGCAGCAGCAGGCTGTCACTGGTGGTGATAGCCGACAAACGGTGGGGTTTTGCATTGTCCAGGGCGTAGACGGCGGACGCATCGCCAGCCTTGATGGCCGTGATGTTGAAATTCTCATCCAACAAATCCACGGCGCCCTGCAGCACATAATGCACCAGGGTGTCCTCCTGCCCGCGCTTGAACAGTTTCTTGCGCGCTGGAACGGAGTGCAATTGCGCCAGCTTCAGCACTTCCTGCAGATGGTTGTCGGGCATTTCATTGAAGGGTACCAGCGCTTGCAGATGGGACAGATCGAGCGCGAAAGCCGGCTTCGCATCATCCTTGGCGCCGCTGCCCAGCAGCCCGGTCAGTTTGGAAAGAATATTCATGGTCTGCCTTCACGGTATTGGAATCACCGTTTCCTTGCCCTAAGTGTAGCGGGGCCTCGGGAATCCAGCAGGCCAAAATCCGTAAACATGAACCTGATCAATGATTGTGCGATAACCCCGACCCGATGGTGCCGGCCGGGCGCAACAACCGAAAAAGAATTATGATATATCGACCATCTTCAAGACGCGGTCCCAGCACCACCCTCCCGCATTTCCCCGTACGCAACCTCCACAACGGAACCCTAGCTGCATGAAAGTTGCGATTCTGTCCCGTAACCGTTCGCTGTATTCCACCCGTCGTCTGGTGGAGGCAGCGGAGGCAGGCGGACACGAAGCCCATGTCATCGATACCGTGCGCTGTTACATGAACATGGCCACCGACAAACCCACGATTCACTATCGCGGGCGTTCGCTGGAGGATTTCGATGCCGTGATCCCGCGCATCGGTGCGTCGATCACATTTTATGGCGCGGCAGTGGTGCGTCAGTTCGAAATGATGGGTGTATTTACCCTGAATGAATCCGTGGCTATTTCCCGTTCCCGTGACAAGCTGCGGTCGCTGCAGTTGTTGTCACGCAAAGGCATCGGCATGCCGGTGACCTGCTTCGCCCACGCGCCGGACGAAATCCCCGACCTGATCGACATGGTGGGTGGCGCGCCCCTGGTGATCAAACTGCTGGAAGGTACCCAGGGCATCGGCGTGGTGCTGGCGGACACCCGCAAGGTGGCGGAGAGCGTGATCGAAGCCTTTCTGGGATTGAAAGCCAACATCCTGATCCAGGAATACATCGCCGAGGCCGCCGGCGCCGACATCCGCTGCTTCGTTATCGGCGACAAGGTGGTGGCGGCCATGAAGCGGCAGGCCAAGCCAGGCGAGTTCCGTTCCAACCTACATCGGGGCGGCACCGCCAGCCTGGTGAAGATCACGCCGGAGGAGCGGACCATGGCCGTGCGGGCAGCCAAGATCATGGGCCTGAGCGTGGCGGGGGTGGACCTGATCCGTTCCCAGCGCGGGCCGCTGATCATGGAGGTGAATTCGTCGCCAGGGCTGGAAGGTATCGAGGAAGCCAGCGGCAAGGACATCGCCGGGATGATCTACGCTCACATCGAGAAAAAGCTGGCGGAAGGCAAGGCCAACAGCAAGACGGTCAATAAGGGTTAATGGAGCTCGCTGGCGGGAAAAAGGAGCGGGCGTCGGGCCAATAGCTCCCGACGCCCGCGGTCGATGATCATTTCAGAGTGAATTTTACCGGTGCGCCGTCGTAGCTCATGCTGAATTGCAGGCCTTCGCGGCTGGGGCTGTCGTTGCCGGATTCGCTGTCAGAGAAAATCCATTCGCCATCGGTGTCGCGGAAAGTGGCGCTGTAGTAGTGAGCGTTGTCGCCGTTGCGCTCGCCTTCCCGGGTCAGGATGTTGGCGCAGCTGATATTTTTCCGGGTGCCGTAACCGCTCAATGTGCCGATGCTCGCACCGACCTCACTGGACAATTTCACCCAACGCGACGTGAACTGACCGCTGCTGTCTCGGCTGCCGGTAGTGGTGGTTTTACTGCTGTTGTAGGCGGTGGTGCCGAATTCGATCACACGATTATTTTTGATCGTGCCCACCGGCAGATTGTCGCCGGGGAAATTGCTCCAGGTTACCTGGGTGTCGGTGCTGAAGTGGAAGGTGTACAGGCGTAGCGCGGAACTGCAGTCGCTGATGTCGATGCTGGTGCCGTTGTCTTTCACGAAATGCACATGGGTAATGCGGTCCTGGTAGCTGCCTTCAATGGACTCGCCGTCTTCAACCCCGCTTTCACTCCAGATATTGCCCGACACTTCCAGCCACACACCGCTCAGATCCTCGCCCGAGGTGGCGCCGGCCGCCTGCTGGGCCTGGGTGGAGAAGCCGTAGACGCTGGCTTCCATTTCCCGCAATTGCTGGCTGCCGCTATCCGGGGCCGGGGATTCTTGCGACACATTGTCGCTGGTGCTGGAGTTGCTACCACTGGACGAGCCGCCGCCACCGCAGGCAGTCAGTAGGAAAGGGATACAAGCAAGCAGGATTCTGGCGTCTTTCATGAAACAACCCGTCTCATTATTGTTGTTGGTCGCCTGACTGGGGCCGGCGGCACAGTCATAGAGCGCTGATTAAATAGTAAACAATGATTGCGGGGAGGTGGGTCGTCTTATCAGTGGAGATTGATGGTGGAATCGCAAGCGAATGTAGCGATTTGTAAATAGGCCGGGTTTATCGCTGGTTTAGCCCGCGTTCTGGAACTTGCAGTTGAGATAGTTTGGGAGCGGTATCGAAATTGTCCCAAGGCATTGCTGCCCTGGGCGCCACATCGTCAGGCTTCTTCGTAAGGCCTATTTCAGGCTCAAGGTAATCTGAACGTTCTGCCCGTTGTAGAGATAGGTGGTGTAGAAGTGATTGCCCGTGCGGGAGGGGAAGGGATCACCGTTCGCGCCCTCGGTTTCATAGGCTTCCCCATCCGCGTCGGACAGTTGGATAACGTAGCCGGTGTCGGTCGTGCCGTTGATTTTTTTGGTGCTCTGATAGTAGGAAACGCAGCTGATATCTTTGACTTGGCTCAGCGCGCCTGTACCCAGCACCAGCGAGCCGACCAATCCGGTTTCGCTGTCATCCACCTTGATCCATTTGGAGCGGGACGCGATGGTGCTGGTCTGGTTGGATGCGTCGGCATAGTTTCCGCCGTAGGGCGTCGTGCTGAATTCAATGACGCTGTTGTCACGCACAGCGCCGACGATAGCTTCCCCACCTTCATTCCAGGTTACCTTTTGGGTTGCCGCATCGAAATCCAGCGTGATAGCGGGACTGCCTGGCAAGGAATTGCAGTGGCTGATAGTGAGAGTGGTGCCGTTGTCTTCGACGTAATAGGCATCAACGCCCAGATCTTCGATGTCATTGGTTGCTGCGGCGCCGTTGGCACCAGGCACGCTGCGCCACAACGACCAGGCTTCAATCCAGAGTCCGGAAAGATCGGCTTTGCTGACGGTCCCGCGCTCGGCTTCGATTGCCGTGGCCAAGTCGGCAACGTACTGTTCGATCGCGGCGGCTGCGGGGTCACTGGTACGAGGTGGAATGTTGTTGTCGGTGCGACTGGAACTGCTACCACCGCCACCGCCGCAGGCAACCAGTGACAGTGCAGCCAATCCCACTGCGCAATGCAGGTATCTCATGATTACACCCCGTTCTTTATTGTTATCAGCGCACAGCGGTGCTCGCACTGGTTCTGTGGGTCAGTGAGACGGCCGTGACGGCCACGCGTCTAGGGATTATGCGAGGAGGCGGGAGAGTAGAAACAGGGGCTTTTCAGGCTAATAGGAGGTGAAACCCGGTGCCCTCGCAGAGTGAGAGGACACCGGTGAAAACTCAGGACTGGGCGCGTTCCCGCTCCACCGCCCGATAACCGATATCGTCGCGGTAGTAAACGTTGCTCCAATTGATCTGCTTCACCAGATCGTACGCGCGGGCCTGGGCTTGGGCGACGGTGTCACCCAGTGCGACGGCGCAGAGCACGCGACCACCGTTGGTAACCACCCGACCATCCTTCTGTGTGGTGCCAGCATGAAACACCTTGCCGTTTTCCTGTTCCTGTTCGGGCAGGCCCAGAATGATGTCGCCTTTCTTGTAGTCGTCGGGATAACCACCAGCGGCCATCACCACACCCAACGATGCACGCGGATCCCATTGCGCGTCGGCTTGATTCAGTTTGCCTTCCAGCGCCAGATCAATCAGCGCCACCAGATCCGATTGCAATCGCATCATGATGGGCTGCGTTTCCGGATCGCCGAAACGGCAGTTGAATTCCAAAACCTTCGGCGTGCCATCGGCACTGATCATCACACCAGCGTACAGAAAACCGGTGTAGATATTGCCTTCGTCCGCCATACCGCGCACGGTGGGATAAATCACCTCATCCATGATGCGCTGGGAAATTTCCGGCGTGACCACGGGAGCAGGTGAGTACGCGCCCATGCCGCCAGTGTTGGGGCCTTTGTCGCCGTTGTCGCGCGCTTTGTGATCCTGCGAGGTCGCCATCGGCAATACGTTTTCGCCATCCACCATACAGATGAAACTGGCTTCTTCGCCGACGAGGAATTCTTCGATTACTACGCGACTACCGGCATCACCGAATTTGTTGCCGGCCAGCATGTCATTCACGGCAGCGATGGCTTCCGCTTCGGTCTGCGCCAGAATCACGCCTTTGCCCGCAGCCAAACCATCGGCTTTCACCACGATGGGCGCGCCTTGTTGTTTGATGTAGGCGACAGCTTTGTCGATCTCGGTGAAATTGCCGTAGGACGCAGTGGGAATTTTGTGGCGGGCCAGAAAATCTTTAGTGAAGGCTTTGGAGCCTTCCAGTTGCGCGGCGTTTTGCGTTGGGCCGAAACATTTCAGTTTTGCAGCGCGGAACGCATCGACGACACCGTTTACCAGCGGCGCTTCCGGGCCGACGATGGTGAGGTACACATTATTTTGTTGCGCGAATTGCACCAGCTGATCGATGGCCAGTACATCGATGGCGACGTTTTCGACTTTGGCTTCCAGCGCAGTACCGGCGTTGCCCGGCGCGACAAACACTTTTTCCACCTTGGGTGACTGGGCGACTTTCCAGGCCAGCGCATGTTCGCGTCCGCCGTTGCCAATGATCAGGATATTCATGGTCTGTCCTCAGGTTGGAAATGGGTTCGTCTAGTGCTCGGGCAGTCTCTCCATAGCCCGCTCCGTTGGTCCGCGGTTGGTTTTCCGGAAACGCCCCAAGTACATCCCAGGA
>DATLII010000510.1:0-2161 GCA_035539495.1 Dongiaceae bacterium | reverse complement strand
GCTCGAAGCCCGGCACGATTTCGCGGGGGATGCTGCGCTTGATCAGCTTCTCGATGTCCCGGAGGAAGATTTCCTCGTCCACGCACACCAGCGAGATGGCCTCGCCCTGCGCGCCGGCGCGGCCGGTGCGGCCGATCCGGTGCACGTAATCTTCCGGCACATTGGGCAGATCGAAATTCACTACTTGCGGTAACTGCGGAATATCCAGGCCGCGCGCAGCGATGTCGGTAGCCACCAGGATCGACACGTCGCCCTGTTTGAAATCACTCAGTGCGCGCGTGCGGGCACCTTGGCTCTTGTTGCTGTGAATCGCGGCGGCGGAGATGCCGTCTTTCATCAGATATTCCACCAACCGGTTGGCGCCGTGTTTGGTGCGGCTGAACACGATGGCCTGGCTCCAGTTCTGATGCCGGATCAGATGGCTCAGCAGCGCGGATTTTTTCGCTTTGTCCACCGGATGCACGATCTGCTCCACGCGCTCGGCGGTGGTGTTGCGCGGTGCTACATCGATTTCCACCGGATTGTTCAGCAGGCCTTTGGCCAGGGTGCGAATGTCGCCGGAGAAGGTCGCGGAGAACAACAGGTTCTGCCGTTTGGCCGGCAGCATATTCAGAATTTTCTTGATGTCGTGGATGAAGCCCATGTCCAGCATGCGGTCGGCTTCGTCCAGCACCAGAATTTCGATCTGGTTGAATTTCACGGCGTTTTGCTGGTGCAAATCCAGCAGGCGACCCGGGGTGGCAACCAGTACGTCCACGCCCCGGCGCAGATTCTTCATTTGCGGGTTGATGCTGACGCCGCCGAACACTACTGTGGAGCGTAGCGGCAGGAATTGGCCATAGGTTTCAACGCTTTCGCCCACCTGGGCGGCCAGTTCGCGGGTGGGGGTGAGCACCAGGGCGCGCACACCATTGGGTTTAACGCTGGGGCCGTCCATCAGGCGCTGCAACAGGGGCAGGGTAAAGCCGGCGGTTTTGCCGGTACCGGTTTGGGCGGCTGCCATCATGTCCTGGTTCTGCAGGATAGCGGGGATGGCGCGGGCCTGAATGGGGGAAGGCGTGCTGTAACCTTTTTCGCGCACAGCACGCAGTAACGGTTCGGCTAGACCGAGGGTATCGAATGACATGTATGTGTCTCTAGTATGATGCAATTGCAATGAAAATTGCTTGATAAGTTAGGGGCTTGCGTGAGGAGGCAAGCGTTGCGCGGCATGCAGAAAGTGGCGCTCAGAAGGGAGATCGAGGCAGGCTGGGACAACTTGAAACGAAAGCGGTTGTACAACCTTTACAACTAACGATGACGCAGGCAGACGGGCGTGATTGCCGCGAACTGCGAACTGAAGTGTAACACATCAGTAGGAATTGCCAGCTATTTTTCGTAACTGAGCCTAATCTGTAACGCGGACAGCAACACAACCTTTATGGTTCCGTGCCCTGGCTTTTGCTATAGTGCGCGCCCTTGTACCGCCCGCAGTTGCAGGATTTTCCCGTGATTTCCACCGCCAATATCACCATGCAGTTCGGGGCCAAGCCCCTGTTTGAAAACGTCTCCGTCAAATTCGGCAACGGCAACCGCTATGGTCTGATCGGCGCCAACGGCTGCGGCAAATCCACCTTCATGAAAATCCTCGGTGGTGAGCTGGAGCCTTCTGCGGGCAACGTTTCCATCGAAATGAACCAGCGCCTGGGTAAACTGCGCCAGGATCAGTTCGCCTACGAAGAATTCACCGTGGTGGATACCGTGATCATGGGCCACGCGGAACTGTGGCAGGTGAAGGAAGAGCGCGACCGCATTTACGCGCTGCCGGACATGACCGAAGACGACGGCATTCGCGTGGCGGAACTGGAAGTGCAATTCGCTGAGATGGATGGCTACACTGCCGAGTCCCGCGCCGGTGAATTGCTGCTGGGTCTGGGCATTCCGCTGGAACAGCATTTCGGTCCCATGAGCTCAGTGGCGCCGGGCTGGAAATTGCGCGTGCTGTTGGCACAGGCACTGTTTTCCGATCCCGATATTCTGTTGCTGGACGAACCGACCAACCACCTGGACATCAACACCATCCGCTGGCTGGAAGACATTCTGAAAGATCGCACCAGCACCATGATCATCATTTCCCACGACCGCCATTTCCTGAATAGCGTGTGTACGCATATGGCGGATC
>DATLII010000509.1:0-2000 GCA_035539495.1 Dongiaceae bacterium | reverse complement strand
GCCCGGTGAGAAGCGTTTGATCCGCGCCGGCGATATCGACGCCGGCTTTCCTATCGCCAACCAGCGGCCTAGCCCGGTGAGCGTGCATGCCATGCCGGGTGCGCGGCTGTTGCAAGTATCCACACACGTTTTGAGCGTCCGCCAGCGCCTGACGCCAGAAGCACCCTGGAATCAGCTGGACGACGACGCGCCCTGGCGTGCCCATCCTCTGGCGCAGCAGCTATTGCAACAGGCCCGCGATGGCACCTTGCCGCTGCCAGAAATGCCCGGTGTCGCACTGCGTATTCGCAGCACCATGGCCCGCAAGGATTTTCGCCTGGACGAAATCGCCTCCATCCTGAACGGCAACCCGGCGGTGGTGGCGCGGCTGCTGAAGGTGGCCAACAGCGCGCTGTTCGGCACCCAGACCCAATGCGAATCTGCCCGGTCGGCCCTGATGCGGCTCGGCGTGGAAAAATCCCAGAGCATCGTCACCAGTCTGCTGCTGCGGGATCTGTTTGGGTCCAACGTACCGCAGTTGCGATCGATACTGGAAAAACGCTGGCGCCATGTCACGGAGGTCGCGGTATTGGCGGCCACGCTAGCATCCCTGGCGGAACATCTGCAGCCGGAACAGGTGCTGCTAGCGGGCTTGCTGCATGAAATCGGCGGGCTAGCGGTGATCCGGTTGGTGGAAAAAAATCGCGTGCTGCTGGGCGAACCCGAGTTGATACAGGCGATGTTGTCCGCGCTGACGCCGGCACTGTCGGGTCTGATGCTGGACCAGTGGGGCCTGGACACTGGATTTGCCATCGCCGCCCGTCATCAGAACCACTGGTTTCGTGAACAGGACGGGCCGCCCGACTACGCCGATCTGCTGCTGCTCGCTCATCTGCATGCGCAGTCTGCCGATCGCATACGGCTGCAGTTGCCACGCCTGGACGAAACACCCGCCTATGCCCGCCTGCAACCGGGCCGGCTGGGGGCGCTGGGCGGATTGCAGATGCTGACGGATGCTCGCGCTGAAATTCAGGAAATGAAAGCACTGCTGGGCTGATCGAAGACGCTTCCTTTCAAGTCACGGCGCTTTGGACCCGATAGTGTGATCCAGCCAATCGATCATTTCCCACGCCGAATGCAATACCGTGTCCCGCCCGCGGTAGTGATGTTCCTCGAACGGCAACTCCACATAACGCACCGTTGCGCCCTCGCCTGCCAGTGCATGGAAAAAACGCCGCGCCTGCAAGGTGGGCGTGCCTGGATTGGGATCGGAGCCGCCGTGCACTAACAACAGCGGCACCTGAATCTGGTTGGCGTGAAAGAATGGCGAGATGCTGGTGTAGTACTCGGTGGCGTCCCAGAACGTGCGCTTTTCATGCTGGAAACCGAACGGCGTCAGCGTGCGATTGTAAGCGCCGCTCATGGCGATGCCGGTGGCGAAGCGCTTGGAATGAATCAGCAGGTTGGCCGTAGAAAACGCGCCGTAACTACGCCCGCCGATCGCCATGCGCTTGGGATCGCTGATGCCTTCCTTCACCAGATAGTCCACCGCTGCATCCACACTCGATACCAGTTGCGGCAGGTATTCATCTGCTGGCGCCGAACCTTCCTGAATGATCGGCACGGTGGGATTCACCAGCACCGCATACCCCGCCAACGCTGCCGTCAGCGGCGAAGGACCTTTGACGCGGTGGAAGCGGAATTGGCGTTCGTCCAATTGCTCGGCCTGTTCCGGATCATTGTGTTCGTAGGGGTAAATCCAGATCAGCGTCGGCAGGGGTTTGTTGCCGGATTGCTTGGGCCGGTACAAAGTGCCCGCCAGTTGCACGCCGTCAGCACGCGGGTAGCGCACCAAGCGGCGCTCCACTGCCTGCAATCCCGGATACGGGTCTACGCCCTGGCGCAGCAGTCGAGCCTGACCGTTTTCCACGACGTACAAGCTCGGTGGAGCGGTTTCCGTTTCTCGCGAGGTGAGCAGACGAGTGCCCTGCTCATCCAGCACGGCCAGCACCGAATCAAAC
>DATLII010000508.1:0-5854 GCA_035539495.1 Dongiaceae bacterium | reverse complement strand
GGCCAACACAAATCAGAGATGCCCAGCTTAACGACAGCACCATTGAATACTTTGGCAGAGAGACGATTTACACCAATCAGAAAGGCCAGAAGAAAACCGTCGTATCCAACACTCTCGGGCAGGACATTGAAGTACGGGACCACAATAACAGTTCCGTTACTTATGCCTATGACGCCTTTGGTAACTTGGTTTACCTGCGCCAGCCGACAGGCCACGAAACCAAAATCGGCTTTAACATCCTCGGCCACAAGACCCGCTTGGAAGATCCAGACCAGGGCATATGGATATACCGTCACGACGTGCTAGGACAGCTAGTCGACCAGATAGACGCAAAGAATCAAACCATTCGTACAGTCTATGATGTGCTGGGTAGAATGAAGGTTCGTACAGACCTTTTTGGAACGAGCAATGCTGAAAACACTAACTGGACGTATGACGACACAACCTTGTCGGCAACCGCTATCGGCAAACTCACCGCCGTAACCAATAACCGTAACTATAACCAAACGATCAGGTATGATGCATTCGGTAGACCATTCCAGACCACGACACAGATCGACGGCACCAGTTATACCAACACGACCACTTACGACGTACTTGGCCGGGTGCAGGACATCACTTATCCCAACGGCTATACCGTTCGTAATCTGTACCACGAGACTCTGGGCACCCTCGACAGCATCGTGAAGCCGGGGCCTGATTCCACCAGCAGCTATACTTTCTGGAAGGCGTACAGTTCCGATACTGAGGGGCAACTAGAGAGGTACACATCAGGCGGAATCATTGCCACCCAGATCACTCGCAACCCCGCTACGGGTATGGTGGAGAACATCCTAGCCTCGGCAACTTGGATGCCCGGGTTCAAGTATCAGGATGTCCAATATCACTGGGATGACGTTGGCAATCTAGAGTCTTTCCAAGACCTGCGCCAAAACATTGGGGAAACCTATGCCTACGATGATCTCAATCGACTGAATGACGTTACTGGGAGCAATGGCGTCAACTCGTCAACTCGGTTCGACGCGACCGGCAACATCACCAACAAATCAAGCGTCGGAAGCTACGGATATAATAGTGTCGGCGTACCGACCGAGTGCGGCACATTGAATCACCAGGCCGGTCCCCATGCCGTACGCCGCATTACCGGTGCAAAGGCCAACTACTTCTGTTATGACGCTAATGGCAACTTGGCCAAGGACAAAAACCGCCAATTCAAATACACGGCCTTCAACAAGCCCTATCAGATCACCCAGGGCAGTGCGGTGACCAGTTTCGACTACGCTCCATCGCGGGACAGGTTCAAACGAGTAGACCTGAAGGGAAGTCTGACCACCACGACGTACTATCTAGGCAATTACGAAAAAGTAGTGGAGGGAAGCACGGTCAAACACAAAATCATGGTAGGTGATGTGGCCCAGGTCATCGAGACACAAGGCCAGTCAGTCAGTGAAATCAACTATCTGCTGAAAGACCAGTTGGGGTCGGTCTCGGCCATCGTCAACAAGGTCGGCACTGTGAAGGAAGAACTGAGCTACGACGCCTGGGGAGCACGCCGATTAACCAATTTCAATCAGTTGATAGACCCACTAAATTACAGAAATGCCTTCACCAACCGCGGCTTCACTGGGCATGAACATGTCGATTCAATGGGCATTATCCACATGAATGGGCGCGTGTATGATCAGATCAGCGCCCGCTTCATAAGCCCAGACCCGGCAGTACAGGCACCTGCCAATTTGCAGAGTCTGAACCGTTACAGTTATGTCATGAACAATCCTCTCAGCAAATATGATCCATCTGGCTACTACAGCTACGACGATTTCGAGGACGACGTGAAGAAAGCGGTAAAGTCAATTGAAGATGTACACCGACTATACATCGATTACGTGGTCTATCTAGGCCAGCGCGACAATGTTCGCGAGTACGTGGCAACTCACAGCTGGGCACAGCAGGTTCTTAGCGCGGGCACCAAGCTTTGCGGCCCGATGGAATTCGCCTGCTCCGCTGCGCTGACCTATGAAACCGCGCGAGGGGCAGGAATGGGCGCCAGAGATGCCAGGAGCGCAGCCATCAAGACCGGCGCAGTTTCCTATATGCAGATGGAGTTCTCTAACTGGGTCACTTCAGTGGTCGACAACACCCCGTATGAGTTCGGCTCTTTTTACAATAGCAATCCCACCGCACGAAACCCTTTCGATATTGACTTTAAGGAACTGGCAAAAACCTCGGCCAACGATGTATTTCAGGGCGCCGTCGAGGATGCCGCGATGGACTCCGTGTTTTACGGTGAGTCATTCAAGGATTCATTCACGAAGTCTTTTACTGCTGACCGGATCCTCAACAAATTTCTTAATGGTTTTACCAAAGGTTTTGGGGCAGATTCATTTGAGAAAAGCTTTGGCCGATACCTGGGCTCATTCGAGTTGGCATCTGACATTAAAGCACTTCACTTCTCTGAAGGTGGGCCATTTGATTTCCTCGGCGGTCATTTCAAGCTGGGGGACGGAATATACAAAGCTAGTGAAAGCGCTATGATTGGTCTTGTGTTTGGCAAAGACATCAGAACCAGTGTCGCTGATGGAATGAAAAGCTGGGCCAAGAGCGAAGGAAAAAGCTGGTGGAAATCTCCAGGCGAAAGCCAGGTCAGAAGTACGAAATTAGGCGGGTGGGCTCTCGACAAATACGACAGAGCTCAAGAAGCACGCGAAGCGGCAAAAACATGGGCAAAATCACTAATATTTTAGATCCTTAAAAAATCAAAGGCCCCAGTGCTTTCTAGTACCGGGGCCTTTTTTACAGGTTCAGATTCGAATGCACTACCCGCGTTGTTAACTAGCCAGCATAAGGAGAATAGCAATCAACCGACCATCATAATGCAATCAGCGATGGGTAATGAAACCGCAGATGATCTTCAATAAACGACGCAATGAAGTAATAGCTGTGGTCATACCCGGCACGGTAATTCAGCGTCAGGTCCACCCCGGCGTTGGCGCAAGCTTCCAGCAGCAATTCCGGCTTCAACTGCGTATGCAGGAATTTATCCGCAAGCCCTTGTTCTATCAGGATTGGTCGGTCGTAACCGCGGTCTTGCAGCAAAGCCACGGCATCGTGCGCGCGCCATTTCTGCCGATCCGTCCCCAGATAACCACTCAGCGCCTTTTCACCCCACGCACATTGCGACGGCGCACAGATTGGCGAAAACGCGGAAACAGAACGGTATTGCTCCGGATGATTCAGCGCCAACGTCAACGCGCCGTGCCCACCCATCGAATGGCCGGAAATACCTTGCCGCTGCAGGTCCAGATTGAATTCTGCACCAACCAGCGCCGGCAGCTCCTGCTGCACATAGGAATACATGCGGTAATGGCGATCGAATGGGGCTTGCGAGGCATCCACATAAAAACCAGCACCCAGGCCGAAATCCCAACTACCCTCTGGATCGCCTGGCACGCCATCGCCACGAGGGCTGGTATCGGGCATTACAATCGCAATTCCCAATTCCGCTGCCACGCGTTGCGCGCCGGCCTTGGTCACGAAATTCTGGTCGGTGCAGGTAAGGCCTGACAGCCACCACAACACTGGCACTTTTTTCGCTTCTGCATGAGGCGGCAGAAACACAGAAAAAATCATATCGACGCCGCACACCTGCGATGTGTGTTGCACCCGTAATTGGCGGCCGTCGAAACAGCGGATGTCTTCCAGGATTTGCATTCTTCCTCCTGCAGCGGGCTTAGCAGAGTCAGTGAGTCGGCTTGTGTTGTGGGACATTTACACGCAGCCGAGCATCGCAGAATCGACCGGAAAAAGGTGGCGAGTGTCTGAGCGCGCAGCGCGAGTTGCGCCACCGCCGGTCAATTCGAGAAGCGCAGGGTAGCCGAAGGCCAAGTGTCATGTCTCACAACACAAGCCGATTCGCTGACCCTGCTCACGCATCAGTACAGAATCACCGAACGAATCGCCTTGCCATCGTGCATCAGATCGAAGGCTTCGTTGATCTTGTCCAGCGGCATGGTGTACGTGATGAACTCGTCGATCTTCAGCTCACCTTTCATGTAGCGCTCTACATAACCCGGCAATTGCGTACGCCCTTTCACACCGCCGAACGCACTGCCACGCCATACGCGCCCCGTCACCAACTGAAACGGCCGGGTGGCAATTTCCTGCCCCGCGCCCGCCACGCCGATGATGATGGATTCACCCCAGCCTTTGTGACAGCACTCCAGCGCCGACCGCATCACACTCACATTACCGATACATTCAAACGAATAATCCACGCCGCCATCGGTCAGATCCACGATCACTTCCTGGACCGGCTTGTCATATTTTTTCGGATTGACGAAATCAGTGGCGCCCAACAAACGCGCCATCTCAAATTTATCTTCGTTGATATCCACCACCAGAATGCGCGATGCTTTCGCCATCACCGCGCCTTGAATTACCGACAAACCCACACCACCCAATCCGAATACTGCGACGGTGGAACCCGGCGTTACTTTCGCCGTATTCAACACAGCACCGATGCCAGTGGTAATGCCGCAACCCAACAGGCAGACTTTATCCAGCGGCGCTTCCTTGCTGATTTTAGCCACGGCGATTTCCGGCAGCACGGTGTACTCGGAAAATGTCGAGGTGCCCATGTAATGGAAAATCGGTTTGCCATTCTTGCTGAAACGGCTGGTGCCATCCGGCATCAAACCTTTGCCTTGCGTGGAACGAATCGCCTGACACAAATTGGTTTTGCCCGACAGACAGAATTTGCATTTGCCGCATTCCGGCGTGTACAGCGGAATCACGTGATCGCCCACCGCCACGCTTGTGACACCCGGCCCCACTTCCACCACCACGCCCGCGCCTTCGTGACCCATGATGCAGGGGAACACGCCTTCAGGATCAGCACCGCTCAAGGTGTACGCATCGGTATGGCACACACCCGTGGCGCTCAGCTTCACCATCACCTCGCCGGCGCGAGGCCCTTCCAGATCCACTTCCTCGATGCTCAATGGCTGGCCTGCGGCCCAGGCTACGGCGGCGCGTGTTTTCATGCTGGCATTTCCTGTAGTGATGAATAGGTAGTTAACGAATAGAGGTGTAACGGAACTGAGAGGCAGGCTACTGCAAAATTTGACGCGGGGCCAGTCAGAGCGGCTGGCCATCCCACGGGCAATAGCGCCAGGAAATATGCGCGGGCCGGCCATCAGCACAGCGGCGCGCTTCATACAGCGCATTCGCCGGCAACCCCACGTCCAACTGCTGCGCAGCCTGGGTTTCGCTTTGCGCCAACACAACCTGCAGCACGCCGTCGTTGTAGGGATCAACAATGCGAGTGCCATCGGGCCGCGCATCGTCGAATACGAAAAACTGCATGTTGCGGCCCATTTCACCCATCGCGCGGCTCAGCAGCGGCGACAGCTGCGTGATCAGATTCTGCAACGTAGAATTGGGTTGCTGCACGGGGCTCAACGTGACTTTCTCACCACCGGCCGCCTGGTACTGCAACTGCAGGCGCGATTGCAAATCCGCGCGTGGGTAAAACACAAAACCACCCAACGCTGTCACATCTGCCTGCACCACGGCCAGCATGCTGTAAGGCTTGAGTACATCCAGCGATTGTTGTGCTAATGCGGGGTTCACTTTACTCAGCGCGGCCTGCCAGAATTCCACCGGAATCCACCAGGCCTGGACAAAGGAATATTCGCTGGTGCGAATCACTTGTGTATCGCGAGTGAAATCTTCCACCACCACAGCGGGCAACGGTTTGCGTGGCGGCAGCGGGCGCGCTTCGGTTTCGGCATGCGTGCTTTCTTTTAACGCGGAACAACCTAGCAGAGAAGCGAGCAGAACAGCGGTAATACAA
>DATLII010000507.1:0-17813 GCA_035539495.1 Dongiaceae bacterium | reverse complement strand
CAGCGGTTTTCATAGATAGTGGGCGGCTTGATCTTGTGTGTTCGGATGCGGTCCACAGCCGACGCGTGAAAAACACAACATCCTGTCATTGGTTTCTCCTTTTTACCGTGATCAAACGTTTGCTGCGTAAAGCGCTATCCCACCGACCAACAGGAAAACATTGTTGTGATGTGCCAGGCGAATCTCAGCGTGTGCTCAGTAAAATCGGTTCCACCTAAAAGCGTGGGAAAATTGCCGCGCCTGAACAAACGAATGAGAATGTAGCGCTCGCCTAAAAACGAATGCGCCAGACCAAGAGCAATGGCCAATACGGCTGCAAGACAGAGAAGAAAATTCATGATTCACTCGTGATGACGGCACGACAGGGGGGGATGGTTGATATCTTCGACTTTTGGTCAGGCCGACGGCAATGGTCTGAAGCGTCATTCAATTGTCTGCTGGACCAATTGCTGCAGTGGCAAATGCGTGTTAGCGATCTGCGTGCTAGGAAGTTGCTTGCCAACAAAAAGACCATGACGCCCAAACAGTTCGTCAGGCTTCGGCTCCTCGCACTCTTATTGATATCAACTCTCGATTTCCAACCCCGTCAATTCGTATCGACTATAGGTAATTCCTTGCCCGCCAACTGCAGCCGATACTGACTCGGCGACAAATCCGTCCACTTCTTGAATGCGCGGCTGAACGCTGCCGAATCGTTAAAACCCAACATATTGGCAATATCGGTAATGCTAATGTCGCTGCTCGCCAAGTGGTTAATCGCAATTTCCTTCCGCACTTCGTCCAGTTCATTCTGATAGCTGGTCCCATCCAACTTCAACTGACGCCGTAACGTGCGGCCGCTGGTGCCTAGCATATGCGCCATCTTTTCCAGCGAAGGAAAGTCACCGCTATAACGCTGTCGCAAAGTCTTGCGCAGTTGCTGCTGCAACGCAGTGGTGACAGTTTGGGGCGCGCTGAAAATCTGGTTTTCAGCAAACTGCGCCATATTTTTATTTGCCAGCGCCAGCGGGCGCGACGCAGTTTGGCGCGACAAGACAATTGCGCTTTGCTTGGCACCAAATTTCAACGGGCACCGAAAATAGCGACGGTAAACATTGCCGTGAGCTGGTTCAGCGTAAGCAAACTTGATACGCAAGGGCTCTTCGCCCTCACCCAACAGATAGTGCAGGATATTATAGAAACTGACAAAAACCACTTCGGCAAAGAAGTGCGAATAGGGTTTCAGCGGGGTCGTTTCGGTAAGAACCAAGCGAACATCCTGCTCGCCTTCAACCACCTCCAGATGCAACGCGGGAAACATTGCATCGCAAACCCGGCTGGCAATTCTGAGCGCATCGATATACACCGATTGCGTCATGGCGGCGATACCGGCCATACCATGGGCAGTGAGATTCAGTTGGTTACCCATTACCAAGCCGACATGCGGGATATTGCCAAAGCGATATCCTCGATCAACAACCCGCAACAGATCAGCCGTCGACATCATTGCATTGCGATCCATTATTTTTTCCAGCTCACCGTCCCAGATCACCTGCAAAATATCGTCTGAATATCCAGCGTTTTTGAACACGCTCATGTAAGCATGCGTAAAATCGGCGGGAATAGTCAGTACATTAAGGTTCATGGGCAGCCTGCTGATGTGCGCCTTTATCGTCGCAATGGAATAAAAATACGCGCCAAATAACGACATTTTGCATTTTTCGCTGGGGCTCGCCAACTCTCGCAGCGCAGCGCCACAACACATCTACAAGTAAACAACCATGCGAGAACAAAAAATTGTTCTTATAGGCCATCAACCCAAAACTGCATGCCAGATGAATCAAGTTTTAGTAATAAATGCGTGTTTAAAGCAGTGGAGCAAGAGAGGAAAAGCCAGGAGCGCGAAGAAAATAAAAGGAGAGAAATAACGTTACGACTAACTCACCTATTAATGCGTGAGGAACAACAAGGCGCGCGCCGCGCGCCTTAAACACTGACCCCGTACGTCTTCAGCAAACCACCAAACGTCAGCACGACACGAGCCACCGACACAAACGAATCCGGAATCTGCACTTTCAAATCCCGCATCCGGTTCAGCGCCAGACCCAAAATGTCGGTGGACCCGGCTTTGCGAAGCGCTTCTTTCAGAATCAGCTCCGCCACTTCCTCGAACACCTGCTGATCCCGCGCGATAAAGCCCGCTTTGCGGAACAGCTCGCCCAAAGGAATATCGGATTGGATCTTGCCAAACAGCACCTGCAGCAACAGCGCATAGTTACGCGTTTCTTCCGGTGTCAGCTCGCCGATGGCGCCGTAATCCAGCACCGCCACACGGCCATCCGCCATCACCAGAAAATTCCCCGGGTGCGGATCAGCGTGATATACGCCGAACGCAGTAATCTGCTGCACATAACTCGACAACAACTCCCGCAGCAGCAATTCAGCTTTGGCGGGATTGCGATTCAGATACTCCGTCAGTTTTATTCCGTCGATCCACTCCGTCACCAGCACGCGGTCGCTGCTCATGTCCTGGTACAGGTGCGGCACATGGATCAGCGGGCTGTGGGGCTGGGATTCGAATTTTTTCAGGTTGGCTTCTTCCTGCATGAAATCCAATTCGCGCAGGGTCATTTCCACGATCTGATCGATCACCTGTTTCAGATCGAAGTGCGTGATCATGGGCGCGCCGACGGTGGCCAGCGCTTTGAATACGGTGGAATCCTGTTTGAACAGGCGACGCGCATGGGGAAGTTGCACTTTCACCGCCACGGATTCGCCGCTGTGCAGCACGGCGCGGTGCACCTGCGCCACGGATGCGGCAGCTACCGGAACTTCGTCGAAGCGGGCAAAACGGCGGCGCCAGTCACGACCCCACTCTTCACTTAATACGATGTCGATGCTGGGGAAGGTGGCGGGCTTTGCGTCGTCCTGCAGTTTTTCCAATTCAGAGATGTATTGCAGCGGCAGGATGTCGGTGCGGGAACTGAGGAACTGGCCGAACTTGACCCAGATGGCGCCGTTGTCATGAAACAGCTTGGCCAGTTTCACTGCGCCTTTGTAATGCGTCTGCGCCAACAGCCGGCGTTGCTCCAGCGGTGCCAGGGCCGGCGCCTGTTGGCGGTAATGTCGATAAAAACGCTCGATCTCCCAGCCCACTTTCGTGGCGGATACGTAGCGCTCCCCTCCCTCCCACAAGGTGCTGACGGTGCCCAGCAGTTCCCCGATCATGATCACTCCGGTCTGGCTTCTTATTCTTGATAGCAATCTTATTGGCAAAAGGCCCTTGCGCCATTTTGGGGCCTTGTCAGGCCGGTCAGCTGCATTCATGGGCATCACAGGGAACGACTATAAAGCAGCCCAAGTGATTGTCTGTAGCGGATTTGTGTTCGCTAGGTAACCAGCGAATCAGAGCCTCCGCCTCCCGCAACAGTATGCCTTGCACCGCGGCCACCCTCGCCTGTAATGAAGCCATATTGACCAGTTTAGGGCACCCGTTGGCCGCCTTGCCATCCACCCCCGAATCCGCCAAGATACCTGCCGCATTTGGAGGCGCCCCCGATGTCTGACGACAAAACTACCCATTTCGGCTTCAAAACCGTATCGACCGCGGAAAAAGCACGGCACGTGGGGCAAGTGTTCCACTCTGTCGCCCAGAAATACGACGTGATGAACGACCTCATGTCCCTGGGCATCCATCGTTTGTGGAAGCGCTACACTATCGAGATGAGCGGCGCCCGCTCAGGTCAGACGATTCTGGATTTGGCCGGCGGTACCGGCGATCTCACCATGAAATTTTCCCGCATCGTGGGCGAGACCGGCAAAGTCTTCCTGGCCGACATCAATTCCTCCATGTTGAACGTGGGCCGCGACAAGCTGCTGGACCACGGCTACGCCAGCAATATCGAATACGTGCAGGCGAACGCGGAAAGCCTGCCCTTCGCCGACAACACCTTCGATTGCATCACCATCGCCTTCGGCCTGCGCAACGTCACCGACAAACAAAAAGCGCTGGAATCCATGACCCGCGTGCTGAAACCGGGCGGCCGTCTGCTGGTGCTGGAATTCTCCAAACCGGTGAATCCCACCTTCGAAAAAATCTACGATCGTTATTCCTTCAGCCTGCTGCCGTTCATGGGCAAGCTGGTGGCGAATGACAGTGAAAGCTATCAATACTTGGCGGAATCGATCCGCATGCATCCGGACCAGAACACCCTGAAGCACATGATGCGCAAGGCTGGCCTGGATCGCGTGGATTATCACAACCTGACTGGCGGCATCGTCGCTCTGCACCGCGGCTTCAAATACTGACCATGGACGCCAACCGCCAGTCCCTGCTGCCGACCTTCGTGACCGAGCAACTGGAACGGGTGGCCAATCGCGCCCTGCACAACGCTCCACTGACCCGGCTGCAACTGCACAAACTGGAAGGCAAGTCCTTCGGCATTGAATTGCAGCGGCCGCACTTTCCCCTGCTGGTCAGCGTCACCCGCAAAGGCCTGCTGTTCCAGAGCCATTGGGAAGGCAGCGCCGATGTCAGCATCCGCGGTCCGGCCACGGCGCTGCTGCGGCAATTGCGCCAGGACGACACTACTCCCGCCGCCCTAATGCGTGCGGGAATCGAGGTGGACGGCGATCAACTGCTGGCCCAGCAGTTCGTGAAAGTGATGAAGGATCTGGACATCGACCTGGAAAGCATTCTGGGGGATCTGATCGGCGATCTGGCGGCGCACCAAGTAACAGAAATCGCGCGCACTGGCCTGGACTGGCTCGGACGCGCAGGCAAAGCGTTGTTGCAGCAGTCACGCACGTTTCTGACCGAAGAACGCAAGGTATTGCTGACGCCACGCCAACACGCCCGTTTCCGTGACGATGTGGAAGCACTGCGGGAAGACACCGACCGGCTGGAAGCCCGCCTGCGCCAACTGCAACAGCACGTCGCCAACCGCCAACCACTGAACAGCCGCTCGCAGAAAGATGCCAGCTCACAGGAAGACGTAAGCCCTTGAAACGCCTCGCCCGCCTGCTCACTATCTGGACCGTCTTCGCCCGCAATCGGCTGGATCAACTGTTGCCGGACCATGCCGCCACTGGCGTGCTGAAATTGTTGATCCGTCTGCACCCCGCCGCCTGGGGCGCCGATACCCAAACCCATCCGTGGGCGCGCCTGCGCCTGGCCATGGAGCAACTGGGGCCGGTGTTCATCAAATTCGGCCAGCTGCTGTCCACCCGTCACGATCTGCTGCCGGAAGAGGCCATCGCCGATCTGTCCCGACTGCAGGACCAGGTGCCGCCCTTCGACGAAGCCGCCGCCATTGCCATCATCGAGCAGGAACTGAAGCGCCCTATTAGCGAGCTGTTCGGCAGCCTGGAACGGAAACCGCTGGCCTCAGCGTCGGTAGCCCAAGTGCATTCCGGCACCCTGAAGGACGGCCGTGAGATCGTAGTGAAGGTGATCCGTCCCGGCCTGCAAGCCGTGGTGGAACAGGATCTGGCCCTGCTGCTGACCGGCGCGCGCTGGCTGGAAAAAGTGGCACCGGAAACCAAGCGCTTTCATCCGGCGCGGGTGGTCACCGACTACCGTCATATTCTGTTGGGGGAACTGGACCTGGGCCAAGAGGCCGCCAACGGCGCCCAGTTCCGCCGCAATTTTGAAGATTCGCCGCTGCTGTACGTGCCGGAAATCCACTGGAACCTGAGCACTGACAAAGTGCTGACCATGGAGCGGGTCTACGGCGTGCCAGTATCCGATACCGCTACCATGAAAGCCGCTGGCGTGGATCTGGCACAACTGTCGGAAATCGGTGTGGAGATCTTCTTCACCCAGGTGTTCCGCGACAATTTCTTCCACGCTGACATGCACCCCGGCAACGTGATGGTGTCGCTGAAGGACCCGGCCAATCCGCAATACCTGTCGCTGGACTGCGCCATCGTCGGCACCCTGTCCAAAGCCGAGCGCTTCCTGCTGGCGCGCCAGTTGATGGCCCTGTTGGACAAGGATTACGAGCAAATCGCCCTGCTGATGATCGAGGCTGGCTGGGTGCCTCCCACCATCCGGGTGCAGGACTTCCAGAACGCCCTTCGCACCGTGCTGGAACCCGTGCTGGAGCGCCCTCTGCACGAAATCGAGTTCGGCCCCGTGCTGATCCGCCTGTTCCAGACCGCCCGCCGCTTCGAAATGCAGGCCCTGCCCCAGTTTGTGCTGCTGGAAAAAACCCTGATCCACGTCGAAGGCCTCGGCCGCCAGCTCTACCCGGAACTGGATATCTGGGCCATCGGCCGCCCCCTGCTGGAAAACTGGATTCGTGACCAGATCGGCCCGTCCAATATTCTGCAGACCATCAAGCGCAATACGCCGGCTCTGGCCGAAGCCCTACCCCACCTGCCCAAGATGGCATGGGATGCCCTGCATGAACTGCGCAAGCTGAGTGAGAACCAGCACAAGCTGTTGGAACAGGTAGAGAAACGCCACCTGAAACAAATTCGCCGGGACAGGGTCTTTAGCCTGCTGGGAATGATCGCGCTGGGTTTGGGGCTGACCTGGGCCGTGAATCCAGGCTGGGTTCCCCAGTGGTCTCAGGTACCGGTATCGGCCTGGTTGGCGGGTGGTGCCGGACTGGCCCTGTTGCTTAACCGCCTAAGGACACCAACCGACGATTAATGCACGAACCCCGTGCTTAACGCTGGTCTATTGACCATGACTTCGCCCTATAATGCACCCATGAACGACGTACTCAGTGCACTCGACGCAGTGCTGGAACAACGCAAACAGGCCGCTCCGGACAGCTCTTACGTGGCCAGCCTCTACCACAAGGGTCTGAACAAGATCCTGGAAAAGGTGGGCGAGGAAACCACGGAATTGCTGATCGCCGCCAAAGACGCGGAACGCAGTGGTGACACGCAGGATCTGATTTATGAAACCGCGGACGTCTGGTTCCACACCCTGGTGGCATTACACCAGCTGGGCCTGTCGTCTGAGGACGTTTTGAGAGAACTGGCCCGGCGGTTTGACCTGTCCGGACTGGTGGAAAAGGCAAACCGGACCCAATAAAGGCGATTTAGAACCTTAATTCCGACGCCGCAACCTTTATATGATGTGTGCCCATCAGGGCAGGAGATTGATATGCATTTTGGATTTTGGCAGTTGATGATCGTGCTGATTCTGGTAGTGCTGCTGTTCGGCACCAACCGTCTGCGCAACCTGGGCGGTGATCTGGGCAGTGCGATCAAGGGCTTCAAGAAAGCCATGAGCGACGAAGAAAAAGCCGCGTCTGAAGAACAGGCCAAGGTGGAAAAGAAACCCGACCAATCGATCATCGATGTGACACCGGAAAAAAAGAAAGACCAGGTCTGAGCTGACTCTCTCATACAGGCTGACTGCGTATGTTCGATATCGGCTTTTTTGAACTGGTGCTGGTAGGCATCGTGGCGCTGGTGGTGCTGGGCCCGGACAAGCTGCCCCATGCCGTGCGCATGACAGGTGCCTGGATGGGTCGTATGCGCCGCCTGGTGGCCAACGTACGTGACGAATTTGAACGCGAAGTGAATCTGCATGAAATGGAGCAGCGCATTCGCGAGCAGTTGGAAAAGGCCGGTATCGAAGACGCTCGCAAGGCATTGGAAGATACGCGCCGGACTCTGGAGGACACCCGTGATTCGCTCACTCAGCAGCACAGCATTGCGCCGCCCGCACAACCGGCGCCGGCTCAGGCCGCTGTGCACGCTGACGACGATCCGGACACCCGCCACAATCCGCCCCTGCCGGAAAACGAACTCCCGGAACCGCCGCCACCCACCGATAAGCGTTGAGCAATGAGTGAGAATCGCAACACACCGGACGACCCGGGAACCCATCTGCCGTTGATCGAGCACCTGATCGAGTTGCGCAGCCGTCTGCTGAAATCCATTCTGGCGATCTCGGCGATTTTCCTGGGGTTGATGTACTACTCCAACGACATCTACGAAATCGTGTCGAAGCCGATTCGCGAGCAATTGCCCGCCGGCACGCACATGATTGCCACCGATGTGACGGCCACGTTCTTCGCTCCGTTCAAGCTGACCCTGGTGGTTGCGTTTTTCCTGGCCATGCCGGTTGTGTTGCATCAGGCCTGGCGTTTTATTTCCCCTGGCCTGTACGCGAAGGAAAAGAAGCTGGCGATTCCGATGCTGATCATGAGCATCATCCTGTTCTACGGCGGCATTGCCTTCGCCCACTTCGTGATTTTTCCGCTGATCATGCAGTTCTTCGTCATGTCCAGCCCGGAAAGCGTGGTGGTGACACCGGACATTACGCAATATCTGAGCGTGGCGCTGAAACTGTTCTTTGCCTTCGGTCTGGCATTCGAAATCCCGGTAGCGGTGATGCTGCTGATCTGGTCCGGCCTGACCACGGTGAAGGATCTGGCTGCCAAGCGCCGCTACGTGATCGTGATCAACTTCATCATCGGCATGCTGCTGACGCCGCCGGACCCGTTCTCGCAATCCCTGCTGGCCGTGCCGATGTGCCTGCTGTTTGAATTGGGTCTGCTGTTTGGCAGACTGGTAGACAGATCCCGACGCACATCCGAATCCACCGAACTTGAAAATACCAGTTCCTGACCTGAGTATCGTTCGCTCCGGCCTGGGCCGGGTGCTGTTGCTGGCGTTCCTGCTGACGCTGGCACAGGTCAGTGTTGCCAGTCACGACGCCCTTCATTTCAGCCACGCCCACACCAATCTGTGCGACCAATTGCAGCATGGTGGGCACTTCCCTGCGCTGGCGACAACGCCGGTTTTGGCCACATTGCCACCGGCGGCTACCTCCACCGCCTGCGTCGCTAGCGACGACGGCTACTCCCAATCCACCTACCCCGCGTTTCATTCCCGCGCGCCTCCGCGCTGATTCCCTTCTACAGGTTTTGATTTCGGACGACAGCTCTGTGCCGGCGCGTGCGCGTGTCTGGCATTGCGCTGACGTCCACCGACTTTATTCATGACCAGGGAATTTTTCCATGTCGCATTCTTTTGTTGCGCGTGCCAGTGCGGCCGCGTTCGTTTTCACTGCATGTTCTTTTATCACTGACCGTTCGTTGCAAGCTCAAACCGGCACCATCACCGGCAACGAATTCAATCCCGCCATCAGCCTGATCCTGGATGGCCTTTACACCGATTATCACGACGATTTCGCCCTGCCTGGCTTTCAAATCGGCGGTGAGGCCGGCCTGCCGGAAAAAGGCTTCAGCCTGGGCCACACCGAACTGGGCATCAGCGCGAACGTTGACGACAGTTTTTACGGCAGCGCGGTCCTGGCTATTCACGAACACGATGGTCAGACCGAAACCGAGCTGGAGGAAGCCTTCGTGGAAACACTGGGGCTGGGCAACGGTTTCACCGTGAAAGGCGGTAAATTCTTTTCCCATCTGGGTTACCTGAACAGTCAGCACGAACACGCCTGGGATTTTGCCGATGCACCCCTGGTGTACGCGGCGTTGTTTGGTAATCACCTGATCGATGAAGGGGTGCAGGCACGCTGGTTGGCGCCGACGGATATGTATCTGGAACTGGGCGCGGAAATCACCCGTGGCGACGGCTTTCCCGGTGGAGAAAACGATGGCAACGATGGCCAGGTACTGTTCGCGAAAATCGGCAACGACCTGACAGCAAATAGCAGTTGGCAATTGGGTGTGTCCGGCTTCCGCACTAATTTTCTGAGCCGCAGCGGCGAAGCGCATGCGCATGATCACGGCCACGAAGGCGAGGAAGAAGCGGAATTTGTGATGAACAACGGCGATGTGGAAATCGTCGGCCTGGATGCAGTATTCAAGTGGGCGCCCACCGGCAACCGCCAGGCACAGCAACTGATTCTGCAGGGCGAATATTTCAAACGCGATGAAAATGCCACGCTGGATTTCAGCGAGGCCGGCAGCAATGTGGTCGCCGACTACGACGGTGAACAATCGGGTTACTACGCACAGGCCGTGTTCCGTTTTCTGCCAGCCTGGCGCGTAGGTGCCCGCTATGACTGGATCGAAGCGGACAACCAGCTGGTGGAACTGGAAGCCAACGGTATCGATCTGGAGGAATTCCTGGCAGACACCGGTTTCGACAACACCGATCCCATTACCCGGGAAACCTGGATGTTGGATTATTCGCGCAGCGAATTTTCCCGCGTGCGCTTTCAGTACAGCTACAGCGACCTGCCGGATAATCGCGACGAGCTGTTCCTGGTGCAATACACCATGAGCCTGGGTGCCCACGGCGCCCATCGCTATTGATTTCGCCGGGAGAAAAATCATGCGTTATCTAATTGCATTCATTTTGCTGCTGGTGCCCGCCAGCAGCATGGCTCAGCTCAATGTATTCGCCTGCGAACCGGAATGGGCGGCACTGACAGCCTCGTTGGCCGGTGACCAGGCCGATATTTTCACTGCCACCACCGCACTGCAGAATCCCCACCACATAGAAGCGCGGCCGTCGCTGATTGCGAAAATGCGCAACGCTGATCTGGTGGTGTGCAGCGGCGCCGAACTGGAAACCGGTTGGCTGCCACTGCTGCTGCGGACATCCTCCAATCCGCGTGTGCAACTGAATCAGCCCGGCTATTTCGAGGCGGCGATGCAAGTGGAGCGGCTCGATATTCCCACGCAGATTGATCGCAGTCAGGGTGATGTGCACAGCCAGGGCAATCCGCACGTACATCTGGATCCGCATCGATTACTGAAAATCGGCGCGGCACTGAGCGCACGGTTGCAGGCCATCGATGCAGCCAATGCAGCGCTGTATGCGCAGCGTCTGCAACAATGGCAGCAGGATTTCAACGTGCAACTCAGCCAGTGGCAGCAAACCGCGGCGCCGTTACGCGGCAAAACCGTGGTGGTGTATCACGACAACTGGAAATACCTGACGGAATGGCTGGGCTTGCAGCAGATCGCCACCATTGAGCCACGTCCTGGCATTCCACCCAGCGGCGCCGACCAGAAGCGATTGCTGGAAAAACTCAGCCAGACGAAACCCGATTTCATTCTGGTAGCCGCTTTCGAAGATACGAAAGCAGCTGATTGGCTGGGGGATAAACTGCAAGTGCCGGTGATCATTCTTCCCTTCACCGTGGGCGGTGATAAGCAAAGCGGTGATCTGATCGCGCTGTTCAATCGCACATTGCAGTTGTTGCAAAAATCGCAGCCAACGCAATCTTCATCCGGGCAGCCTGCACCATGAACGGTGCTGATCTCGACATCATCCTGCCGGCGCTCGTCGCCGGCATGTTGGTGCTGTTTTCACATGTGCCGCTGGGCCGCGAAGTAGTAAAGCGCGGCATCATTTTTATCGACTTGGCGATCGCGCAAATTGCTGGCGTCGGTGTGATCGGCGCTCGCCTGCTGGAATTGGAATCCGCCTGGGCGGTGCAATTGTTTGCTGCCGGCGCGGCGTTGACGGGCGCGCTGTTGCTGGCGGCGACCGACCGCAAAATGGGCAATCTACAGGAGCCGCTGATCGGCGTGCTGTTTGTATTGGCCGCCACCGGAGGCTTGTTGCTGCTGGCGCAGGACCCGCACGGCGGCGACGCACTGAAAGACATGCTGGCGGGGCAGATTCTGTGGGCTGACCAACAGCAAATACTGTGGAGCGCTGCGGTACTGGTCCCCTGTACATTGTTGTGGCTGGCGCTGAAATCGCACTTGGGCAATATCGGGTTTTACATTCTGTTCGCACTGGCGATTACCACCAGCGTGCAACTGGTGGGCGTGTATCTGGTATTCGCCACACTGGTGATTCCAGCGCTGGCAGTACGGCAATGGGAAGGCAAGGTGGGCTTGTTGGTAGGTTGGATACTGGGATTGTGCGGTTATCTGGCGGGTTTGTATTGCTCACTGTATTGGGATCTGCCCGCCGCTCCGCTGATCGTATGGTGGCTGGCGGGTTTGGGCATTTTATTCGGCTGGGGGCGGGAGTTGCGCAGCGCGGCGTCCACACGGCCAGCCTGAGGTGCGTCAGCTCTCCAACCAGAATGTCACCGGCCCGTCATTCACCAGCGCCACTTTCATGTCGGCGCCAAAACGGCCGGTGGCCACGTCGTTCCAGGCTGCACGGGCTTGCTGCACGAACAGGTCGTACAGCCGCTCACCTTCTTGCGGTGGCGCGCCGGAGGAAAAACTCGGTCGCAATCCCTTGCGCGTATCGGCCACCAGCGTGAATTGCGACACCACCAGCAAACCACCACCGGTATCGCGCAGGGACAGATTCATCTTGCCCGCCGCATCGGCAAAAATGCGGTAATTCAATACACGTTGCAGCAGCTTGTCCGCCGCTGCGGCATCATCGTTTTTTTCCACGCCTAACAGCAATAAAATACCGGGGCCGATGCGACCCACTATTTCACTGTGGTCCCCATCCGCGACGGTCACCGATGCTTCGCTGACGCGCTGAATTAACGCTTTCACATTCTGCCCCTTCTTAAAATGCTGCTGGTTAAATGCAGCTGGCGGAAACGGGCAGACTAGGGGAAATCTCTCGGGCTGACAATCACGGCAAACCAGTTCAGTGAGCAGACGCCACTGCCCCGCTCGACAACGTGGTGTCGAGATTTTCGTACAGGCCGGTAATCTCATCCATGCGCCGCAACATACCCGAGGTGGTAACGGCGATCACGTGGGGCACGTAACGGCCACCGTCCAGCTGATCAAAGCCGGTATTCGACAAGGCCCATTGGCTGTCCACTTTTTTCAGCGCCTGATTCAGCTCCGGTGTGTTGTGGGGAAAGGCGCGCAATGCGTGCAAGCCCGTGCTGTATTCCTGGCGCGCAGCGGCAAAGGCATCGGTGTATTCGCGGTCGTGGAATCCCAAGGCCTGGGCAAAGTAATAGGCGGCAATCCGTTGCGACAACATGCGCTGGCGGCCCGAGATATTCACCATCTGCGCAGACTCGCGCCCGGCGAAAGACTGCAGTTCCAATACCACCTGATGGCAGGATTTCAGCAGCGCGTTATTGCGATCCAGCAACTGCGCGGCACTGTCGCGACTGGCGGGGCCCAATGCCAGTGCACGGTAGTCCTGCCATAGCGGATCGACCACAGCCAACGCACTTCGCACCGACTGACTGGGCGCGTATTCCTCCAGCTCCTGAAACTGTGCTTCGAACAATGCAACGCTGCGATCCAGTTCCTGTCTGGCCCGCACAACATCTACATCCAAGGCCAGGGCAAGATGATTCTTCATGATGTTCTGCGACAGCATGCGCTGACGACCGGCCTTGTTGATGGCCGACCCCAATGTGAGCACGTCAGCCCAGACCTGCACAGAAAAAACGCAGCAGAAAAACAAAACAACGGCGCGAAACGGCAGTTTGTGCGGCATGGCAACTTCCTTAGTGATTCAAAAAGATACAACGAACACGAAGTAAGCAATTTCACGGCCAGCGCGTAAAAAATTCTCAGATCAGTTGGAATGCAGGTGGGAATCGGATATCTGTCGCACGCAATTGCGGGTGATTTTGGCCTCATAGAGAGCGCTGTCAGCTGCCTTGATCAGGTTGTCCAGTGTTTGCCCGGATTGGTGGGCCGCCACGCCGAACGACGACGTCACCGGCGCATTCAGGTTGAAATCCTGCTGCTCGATGCGGGAGCGCAGCAGCTCCGCCAGCCGCACCGCATCCGCCAATTCGGTGGAGGGGCACAGTATCAGAAATTCCTCACCGCCCCAGCGCGCCACGCTGTCCACCACCCGGCAGGTCTGGCGCAGCAGTGTGGCAATGCCCTTCAGCACGCGGTCACCGGCATCATGACCGTGCTGGTCGTTGATCAACTTGAAATGATCCACATCCAGCAGGATGACGGAAAACGGCTCTGCATAACGGTTACTGCGGCCGATCTCGGCGTTGAGCTGCGCGGTAACGTGACGACGGTTGGCAATGCCTGTGAGGTGATCCGTGGTGGCCTGGTTCTCCAGCTGCAGGTTTACCTTCTTCAGCCGCTCCTCTGCCTGCTTGCGCGCGGTGATGTCCATGATGATGAACAGGGCGCCTTCCGCCAGATTGTCCGGATTGATCGCCTTGCCACTGATGATGCCCCAGAACAGCGTGCCATCCTTGCGCTTGTAGGGAAATTCCGCGCGATAGGAATCGCCTCGCCGCAGTACCGGCGGTGCGTCCACGCCCAAGCGTTCAAAATCCTCCAGCCGTTCGTAAATGAAATCCGACGTGCGCCCCACCGCTTCCTTCAGCGAATAACCGAACAGCTCCTCGGCGTGATGATTGATCCAGTCCACCATGCGGCCTTTCATCAGCACGATCGCCACCAGGCTGTTGTCGAGAATGCTATTGCGCATGCGCAGCAGGTGTTCCGCTTCCTGATTGGCCTGCGCCAGCGCCAAGGTTCGGGCGCTGACTTTGTCCTCCAGCTCCTGATTGATGCGCAGCATGCGTTGGGCCACGTGTTCCCGCATCCGCATGCGGATCAGCAGGATGCCAACCACGGTTACCAACACAACCGCGAACGCGGCAGTCGCCAGCGTGATACGCCGATAACGTTGCGACACCGGATCGGGCTGATTCAGGATCTGGCTACCATCGGGAAGATCGCTTTCATCCAGGTCGAATCGTTGCAGCTCCTGGTAGTCGAACACAAATTCATTGCCGCTGTCTTCCTGCACCTTGATCAGCGACGGTGAGGTTCCCGTTAAAATTCGTACGGCGATTTCAGCCGCCATCACGGCCTGTTTGCGGTGCGAGACCAGTTTGCCACCCAGCACGCCCTTGCCAATGCCGTGATACCAGAAGTGAAATATCGGCGCGCTGGTGCTCGAACGGATCAAACCGAAGGCAGCGGCAAATTCCCGCGTGGCGCCAGTGCGGTCGCGAAAAATCGACAATGGAATCACAATGCTGGTGGCAGGCAAATGCGACAGCATCTCCGCTAGCTCGGCGTAACTCACATCGGTCAGCGACAGGATGGAATAATTGCTTTCGTTCAACGCCTTTGCTTCGGCAATAAAAAGCTGCAGACTGGCCTGACCCGATTCGGACCCGTCTGCCACCACCGTGATGGGCCGCGCGGTACCGAACAGTTGCCGGATCACCACCAACGTTTCCCGAAACGATACTTCTTCCACCACCCCGGTAATCAACGGGTTGCGATTGAACGAGCGGGCGTAAGGCACATCGTTGACGCCGAAGAACACCACCGGCACTTCAGGGAACAGCGCCTTGTGATTGCGATCGATGAATTGAAGCGCGGCGTCATCGGCGACAATCACCAGATCATAGCGCGGTAGTTTCTGCAGTTTCTTGCTCAGGCTGTCACGAAAAATGTCCTGATCTTCCGGTGTGTAGAAGCGCTTGGCGTCCATGAATTCGATATCGAGATTGACATGCGCATCATCCAGCACCTGACGCAGGCCGGCGATCTGATCAAAAAACGTGGGAAATCCCGGATGATAGGAGGCGATAAACAAAACGGTGCGACCAGGTGGTCGCTCCACTGTCGCGACAGCAATACCGCAGACGGCGGACAACAGAAGCCCGACAAGTAGAACTGGCAAGATCCCTTTGACATTCACAAGTGCGATGCCCCTTTCCGCTCCCTGCGGATAACCAAAGGCCTGGGCGCTGATGAGAACGGACTCCTTCAGAATAGTCCAAATGACACCCATCTGGCTTCCTCAAAAAGCATCTTTGCGCCGACCTAACAACGACGCTTCTTTCTGATCAAAAAACAACCTGACAACAACCTGCTGTATTTTAATGGCCGTTGGAAAACCGGTGACATGTGCTCTTAGCATTTGCGCAATCACATCAGCCGCAGGAACGCAAAATCAACCGCGTGCACGACACCTTAAATAGGGCACTTTGATAGCAACGACGGTGCTTCCAAATGTAATCCGTTCGGCGTCAATCCGGTGTAAGATCGGGATTAGTTCCTTTTTCTGAGCGAGGTTTGTCTTAGTCATGGCCACGCAATTGACCGTCAATCAGCAGCAGCACGAAGTGGATGCCACGCCCGATACCCCGCTGCTCTGGGTACTGCGGGATCACCTGCATTTAACCGGCACCAAATTCGGTTGCGGCATGGCGCAGTGCGGCGCCTGCACTGTGCATCTGAACGGAGTTCCCATTCGATCCTGTGTCACACCGCTGCAAGCGGCCGTGGGCCAGTCGATTACCACCATCGAAGGTCTCGACAGCGCAGCAGGCAAAGCCGTGCAACAGGCGTGGGAAGATTTAAATGTGGTGCAATGCGGTTACTGCCAGAGCGGACAGATCATGTCGGCAGCAGCATTGCTGGCGTCCAATCCATCGCCCAGCGACAGCGATATCGACACTGCCATGAACGGCAATATCTGCCGCTGTGCTACCTATGTGCGCATTCGTCGCGGCATTCATCACGCGGCGCAGCATCTGGCCAGCGACGCCACCGCCAAGAAGGGGACCGGCGCATGAAACGGATTGCTTCCCTCGCAAGTGATGCCAAAACAAATTCGCAGGATCAAACCGGCCCTGCATCGCTGTCCCGCCGGATTTTTTTGCGCAACGGCGCCTATGCCACCGCAGGCCTGACACTGGCGCTGACACTGCCCGCCTGCTCCGCTCCGCCTGCTCCGGCTCCGCAAACGGTCGCTGCCCCCATCGCACCCGTACCACCGCCACCAGCCGAGTTCAACGCAAACGCCTTCGTGCGCGTCACGGCGGACAATCGCATCATCATCACCATCAAACATCTGGAAATGGGTCAGGGCGCCTACAACGGTCTGGCGACGTTGGTAGCAGAGGAAATGGACGCCGACTGGTCGCAACTGGAAGCGCACAACGCGCCGGCAGATGTTGCGCGCTACAACAATTTATCCTGGGGCCAGATGCAGGGCACCGGTGGCAGCAGTGGCCTGCCCAATGCGTTCGAACAAATGCGCGAAGCCGGCGCTGCAGCCCGTTATTTATTGGTATCGGCGGCGGCAGAACAATGGAACGTGCCACGCACTGAATTAAGTGTGCGCCAAGGCCGCGTGATTCACACTGCGTCCAACCGCAGCGCCAGTTTTGGTGAACTGGCCGGTGCCGCCAGCCGGCAATCACTGCCCGCCAGCGTGGAGCTGAAAGATCCCAAGGATTTCGTGTTCATCGGCAAACCAACGCCGCGACTGGATGTGGGCAAAACCAATGGCACCGCCCAATTCACCCAGGATGTGAATCTGCCGAACATGGTCACCGCTGTGGTAGCACATCCGCCTCGCTACGGCGCTGTCGTCACCAATGTCGATAGTTCCGCTGCACTGGCCGTACCCGGCGTGCTGGCTGTGCTGACCGTTCCCAGCGGCGTGGCCGTAATTGGCAAAACGTTCTGGCAAGCGAAGCAAGGGCGCGACGCGCTGAAAGTTGAGTGGGATGAAAGCCGCGCCGTATTCGTGGACACCGCCGAGCTGCTGGAACAATACCATCTGAAAACCACCGAGCCCGGCAATATCGCAGCTAAACGCGGCAGCCAGAAAAAAGGCTTTGCACTGCCAGGCCGCACACTGGAAGCCAGTTTCGAATTTCCCTTCTTGTCCCACGCGCCGATGGAACCCATGAATTGCGTGGTGCATCAGAAGTCTGACGGAATCGAAGTCTGGAACGGTTGTCAGTTGCAAACCGTCGACCAGGCTGCAGTGGCGAAAGTGTTCGCAGTAGAACCGTCCCAGGTAAAAATCAACACGCTCTACGCCGGAGGTAGTTTCGGTCGTCGCGCCAATCCCGTTTCCGATTACGTGGTGGAAGCGGCGCAAATCGCCCGCGCCTACGAACGCAAAGTGCCGGTGAAACTGGTGTGGACCCGCGAAGACGACATGCGCGCCGGTTATTTCCGCCCGCTGTATGTGCATCACCTGAAAGC
>DATLII010000506.1:0-1965 GCA_035539495.1 Dongiaceae bacterium | reverse complement strand
GCCCGCAACATTGCAGGCGGCGCTCAATACGGATCAGCCGGTGCCGGGCCTGACCCGCGAACAGGTGCTGTTGGATTTGCACAGTGGCCGTTTGTTTGGCCGGGCAGGGGTATGGATTGTGGACGCGGTGGGTGTGCTGATTTGTCTGCTGGCATTCAGCGGACTGCTCACCTGGGGCGGCCGGTTTTATCGACGATGGCGTCGGCGCCACTGAGTTGGCAACCGCGCGGTTGTTTTTAACGAATTATCTTTAACGAATTACCTAAGCGAGGTGTTGTTCAGGCTTGAAGGGTGTTTTGAACAATCAGGCGGGCATGTTTAGCCCTTGGCCCGCCTGATCTTTTTCCTCTCTGCGTTATCAACTTCTCAGTGTGTTTCTCAATTACCTACCGCTTCCAGTTTCTGGAACAGTGGCAGCAATCGTGCGCCCAGTTTCATTTCCAGTTTGCTGGTTTCCTGCTTGATGTCTGCCATGTCGGGGCGCGGGCCTTTGCCAGCCAACACCACCTGATTGCCGCTGCCGGTGCCGCAGGTGTACAGCGAGGGAAACCATTGCAGCATCCAGGCGTAGAACGGGTCTTCGACGTCGGGCAGGCGATGGTAGTTAATCACCAGCCAGCCGTCGTCCGTCAGCATGCGATGGCAATGCTGAATGAATTTTTTCTGACGCTGGAATGGATTCATGTCCGAGGAAAAAAACAGATCGGAAAACAGCAGGTCGGTGCTGGCGGGTTCAGCGCTGCGTAAATACTGGCGGGCGTCGTCGATCTGAATATCCAGCAGCGGGCCTGGCGTTAAACCGAAATAATCCTGCGCCACCTGGGCCACTTCCGACCGCAGTTCCACCGCTTGTATGAAGCAGTCCGGCAGCGCGTGTTGCATGCTACGCACCAAGGCGCCGCCGCCCAGCCCCAGCAGCGTAATGTGGCGTGGCTGAGCGAAAGCCAGACCCAGCAACATGGCGCGGGCGTATTCGTGCACAGGCGTTTGCGGTGTGCGCTGGTCGATGCAGCTTTGTTCGTAGGCAGAACCGAACGACAGCACCCGCAGGTGGCGATTGTCCACTACCAGGATGTCGCCCCATTCATCACGGCTGCGGTGTACCACATGGCCGCCGAAATGATGCTTGATGCTGGTCCAGGCTTCTTCAATACCGCGCATGGTCATGCTGGGTGCAATCCGGGGAAAATTATTTCAGGCTGAACGGCGTGTTCAGAATTTTTTCCACCTTCACTTTTTTCAGGTGGGCAATTTCCGGAATGCCATTTTTGTACGGCGGGTAACTTTCGCCCTGGATCAGCGGCCGCAAATATTCCAGGCCGGGCGCGGTGACATCGAAACCATCATCAGAGATGAAGTGGCGCGGCATTTTCTGCTCCACGTTCGCCACCTGCGCCAGCGGCGCTTCACCGATGGACCAGGAATACACCGGGCCCGGATTGCGCACGATGGTGGCCATCACAGCGTTCTTGCCGGCCATGGCGAAATCCACCGCCGCTTTGCCGACGGCGTAGGCCTGTTCCACATCGGTTGCGGAAGCAATATGGCGCGCTGCCCGTTGCAGGTAGTCCGCCACGGCCCAGTGGTACTTGTAGCCCAGCTCGCTCTTGATCAGGTTGGCAACAAAAGGCGCCACGCCACCCAGTTGGGTGTGGCCGAACGCATCTTTGGCGCCGGAATCCGACAGGAATGTGCCATCGGGATTCTGCGCGCCTTCTGATATCACGATCACGCAATAGCCGTGGTTCTGCACGCTGGTTTTCACTTTCGCCAAAAACGCGGCGCGATCGAATTTGATTTCGGGGAATACAATGATGTGTGGTGGATCACCCGCTTCTTCCCGCGCCAGCGCGCCAGCAGCGGCAATCCAGCCGGCATGACGGCCCATGACTTCCATGATGAAAATTTTGGTGGACGTGGCGCACATGGAGGCGACGTCCAACGCCGCTTCGCGCACCTACACGG
>DATLII010000505.1:0-7195 GCA_035539495.1 Dongiaceae bacterium | reverse complement strand
CCTCTGGGTTTGCCTGACGGCAGCCTGATTTTCACTGAAACCGTGGCCAACCGCATCGTGAAGATCGCAGCAGACGGCACCATCTCCACCTATCAGGAAAATACCAACGGTTCCAACGGTCTGGGCTTTAATCCGCAAGGTGATCTGGTATCGGTGCAGGTGCTGGATCCCAAAGTGGGTATCGTGGCGCCAGCAGGCAAGGTGAAAGTGCTGGCTGACAAATACGATGGCACACCGTTCGTACGCCCCAACGATTTGGTGGTGTCGAGCAAAGGCCACGTTTATTTCACCGATTCCGGTTTGCCGCGGATCGATCCCAACGCGCCGCCGAAAGTAGCGCCGGTACCGCGTCCAGGTGTTTTCCATATTTCGCCGGATGGAAAGCTGACGCGTCTCGACAATAGCATCCAGCGCCCGAACGGCATCCAGCTCAGCCGCGATGAAAAAACCCTGTATGTGGCGAACACGGCGGGAGAGCATGTGGTTGCGTTTGACGTGAAGGCCGATGGTTCTGTCGGCAACCAGCGTAACTTCGCCAAGCTGGATGGTTTTGGCCCCAGCGAGCAGGGTCCGTCCAGCGGTGCGGATGGTTTGGCTATCGACGATGCTGGCCGTTTGTATGTAACCTCGAACCTGGGTATCCAGGTGTTCGACGCGCAAGGCAAAGCGTTAGGAACAATTCCGCTGCCGCAAAAGCCCCAGAACCTGGCATTTGCAGGCAAGGACAAGAAATCCCTGTATGTAGTGGGACGCGGTGCAGCGTACAAGATCGCGACATTGACGCCTGGTTTTAAGGGCCGCGCGAAGTAAGCGCTTTTTCCTAGCAGACGGTCAATTGTAAAGGACTGACGATCATGACTCGCAAGACTGCCAACGATTTCCATCCGGAAGTACTGAAACTGTTCGACCAGTATGTGCACGGGCAATTGAGCCGGCGCGGTTTTCTTGATCGTGCCGCACGCTTCGCAGTGGGTGCCGCTACCGCGTCATCGCTGCTGGCGGCACTGAGCCCGCGTTTTGCCGAAGCTCAGCAGATATCGCCCGGTGACAAACGGATCGAAGCTCATTTTGTGGAAGTGCCGTCGCCTCAGGGATACGGCAAATTGCGCGGCTATCTGGTCAAGCCTGCCGGCGCGAAAGGCAAATTGCCGGGCGTGCTGGTAGTCCATGAAAACCGTGGCCTCAATCCGCACATCGAGGACATCGCCCGTCGGGTTGCGCTGGATAATTTCATTGCGTTCGCACCGGATGCCCTGTTTCCCCTGGGCGGCTATCCCGGTGACGAAGAAAAAGCCCGCGAACTGTTTGCCACCTTGGATCAGAACAAAACCCGGCAGGATTTCATCGCGGCTTATCATTACCTGAAGGGCTTGCCTGATGTCAGTGGCAAGGTCGGCGTCACCGGTTTCTGTTACGGCGGAGGCATTTCCAATTTCCTGGCTACGCAGTTGCCTGATCTGGCGGCGGCGGTTCCTTTCTACGGCGCCCAGCCACCGGTAGAGGATGTGCCCAAGATCAAGGCGCCACTCCTGCTCCAGTATGCGGGTCAGGATGAACGAATCAATGCCGGCTGGCCCGCTTACGAAGCAGCGCTGAAAAAGTCCAGCGTGCGGTACGAAGCGCATATCTATCCGAATGTGCAGCACGGATTTAATAACGATACCACGCCGCGATACGACGAAGCGGCGGCGAAATTGGCATGGGGCAGAACCATCGCCTTTTTCAATTCCCACCTACGTACCTGACCGAAACCCCAGTCGGTTGTTGTGGGCTCTCTCCAGCGCGGTTGACGGCCGCGCTTTTTTTTGCCTGCTGTTTTCCGGCTGAATCAGGTGGATCTTGTGTTGCGCGGCGACGTAGCTTGCAGTTGCGGCTGTGGTGTTGCTAAACAAACAGCCGCTGATGATCAGACAGCAAACGACAGCGAGATCCTGGTTATACAAATTGACAACATTGATTTATTTACGGCGCGCCCATTACAACAAGCGTGAGGAAAAGGGCGTTGTCGGGCGAATTTTGCAAATCGCTTCCTGTTTCGGGCGGCGGGGTTTCCGGCGGCAATCGACTGGCATGTGGGTTGCTAAAGACAGCGAATCCATACGCATTTCGCTATGGCTTTGCATTTCTTGAGTACTGGAAACCATGATGTTGGAGAATTTCGAGTTAGCAGTGGCTTTACCAAATGGGGCATTCAAACGCAGGCTGTTGTCTTCTGCCATCGTGGCGGCCAGTCTGATCATGCTGGGATCTGCACCAGTGGCCTGGGCGGCTGAAGAGCCGGCTGAGGAGCCGGCCGCAGCAACGACCGCGGCAAATGCGGAAGAAGTGCCGGTGGAAGCGGAAGACAGTCTGCCTGAAGATGCGGCAGCCCCTGCAGCTGAAAATGACAGCGCCGTTGCTGAGGTCAGCAATGTGCAGCAACTGGGTCGCGTGGTAGTGACCTCCCGTAATAAAGAAGAAAAGGCACAGAGCGTGCCGTTGCCAGTGTCGGTGCTGGGCAGCAAACAACTGGAGCGTGACGGTACCATCACCGTGGACGACCTGACCCGCAAGGCGCCTGGTCTGACCGCCACCACGCCGAATGCGCGTCGTACCGGTATTTCCATTCGCGGTATCGGTAAAGCCAGCGGCAACGACAGTATGGAAGCGGCCGTAGGCCTGATCGTTGACGGCGTACCGTTAACTCACGTGGGCATGTCGTATCAGGATTTCACCGATCTGGATCGGGTGGAAATTCTGCGTGGACCGCAAGGAACCTTGTTGGGCAAGAACACCACGATGGGCGCGCTGAACTATGTCAGCAAGGCTCCCAGTTTTTCTCCGCAAAGCAACCTGGAAGTGGAGACGGGTCAGCACGACGCATTGAAGTTGAAGGCCTCGGGCTCGAACGCTCTGGTGGAGGACGTGCTGGCCTACCGTGCCTCCTTCCATCTGGATACCCAGGACGGCGATCTGAAAAATATCAACGAGGAAGGCGAGACTTATCACGAACGCAATCGGTACGCCGCTCGGGTGCAGTTGCAGCTCAACGCAACCGATAACTTTACTGCACGCCTGAATCTGGATACGGCAGAGGTGAAGGAAAACAGCAACACCAAACCCTGGATGGAAGATCCGGAAACCTTTGCCAATGGCGTATCGCGTACCGCCAGCAATGGCCGTACATTCACATCGCGTCTGGCCCGCGATTATTTCAAGGGTTACCAGCCGGTGATTGGCGATCGGGCTTGGGATGAGATTGATATCGGCCAAGCCAAACCGCTGATCACCGAGAACAATGGTCAGGCACTGACCTTGGATTGGGACGTAGGCTCGGTCAGTTTGACGTCGATCACGGCGCACCGCGATTTTCTGTTCGATGCCAAGAACGATTCGGATCAGACCAAATTCGATATCAACCGCGGCGGCAACCTGGTGAATCACAAACAGGTGTCGCAGGAATTCCGGGTGACATCGAATGATGTGCGGAAAGTGGATTACCAGGCCGGCGTGTATCTGTTGCACAGCGAAACCGATTCCAACTCGCGCACGCTGTACGGGGAGGACGCGGGTGCTTTCTACGCCACCAATGCGCAATACACTACGTTAAACACTGCAGCGGATCTGCATTTCCTGCAGGACTCGCTGGACAACGTGTACCAGTCCACCCGGATCAAACCGGAAACGGACAGCGCCGCCGTGTTCGGCCAGATCGATTGGCACATTACGGAAAAAGGCACACTGACCCTGGGCCTGCGCAATACCGAAGAGGAAAAATCCAGCAGCACCAACAAAACCGCCACATTCTATGACGGCAGCCCGCTGGCCAGCACCGGCAATGCCACCGCGGATGCCATTCGCACTGCGCAGTTGGGCTCGGTGTATGGTTTTGTGGACGGCGAGGATATCGATGACAGTTCCATTTCCTGGCTGGCCAGCCCCAGTTATCAACTGACCGACGATGTCATGCTGTATGCGTCGGTGGCGGAAGGCGAAAAATCGGGATCGGTTCAGTTCAGTACCACCGGCGTGCCACAGAACGTAGATCCGGAACAATCCTTCGATATCGAACTGGGTTTCAAGAGCCTGCTGTTGAACCAGAATCTGATGTTGAACGTCAACTTCTATCAGACAGTGGTGAAGGATTACCAGGCTACCACCAGTATCGTCGATTCCACGTCGTCGACCGGTTACAGCTCGGTGTTGGGTAACATTCCGGAAATTCGCGCACGTGGCGTGGAAATTGAAGGCGCTTACGCCATCACTGCCGCACTCAGCGTGAATTTCGCTGCTGCCTACAACCGCGCGATTTACACCGATTGGGCCACCGCCACCTGCCCGGCGGAAATTCCCACTTCGGTAGCGCCGGTGTGCGACAACACAGGCAAGCAGATCGTCGGCGCGCCCAAGTGGACTGGCATATTGGGAGTGGACTACCATGCGCCGCTACCGGTGGCGGGACTGGGTTTGCATGCCTATCTGAACAGCGTAGTTCGGTCCGAGCAGAATCTGGAAGCGCAATTGTCGCAATACGGATTCCAGCCGGGTTACGGGCTGCTGGACGGTGGTATTGGCTTGACCGGAAAATTCGATGGCGAGTATGAAGTCACGCTGATCGGCAAGAACATTCTCGACAAGCAATACACCACCAGCATCAACAATTTCACCAACTCGGCGCCGGTGGGTTATGACGGCATCGGAGCCCGCCGCTACGTAGGGTTGGCACTGAAAGCCAGTTTCTGATAATGAGCACCTTTGTCCCGCGGTAGCCTGGGCCGCCGCGGGATTTACGCAGTATGAGCACTTTTGACCGAGCACCACTTTAAACACTCAGCACTTTCAACGCACCAGCAATAGGAAATCGCCATGAAGATCAGATCGACTCTTGTAGTAATCGCTTCTCTCGCTTGCATTGGCCAGGTTCATGCCGAAGCCAAACCGGAAGACATCATCAAGGCCCGTCAGGCCGCGTACAGCTACCTTGCCTGGAACGCAGGCAAAATCAAAGCGCAGGTCGAATCTGCCGATGCCATCAACAAGGAAGAAGTGGTGCGTTCCGCCAACGCCATTCAGGCGGTCGCCAATTCCGGTTTGGGCGCGCTGTATGTGAAGGGCACGGAAAAGGGCGTGGGTTTCCACGAATCCAAACTGAAGCCGGAAGCATTTGATCCCGCGTTTGCCGACAAGCTGTCGGAAGCCGGACGCAACTTCAATAAAGAAGCCAACGCTCTGGCTCAGGTGGCGGTGGTCGGTGACAAGTCCGCTATCAAAGCTCAATTCGGCAAGCTGGGTGAAACCTGCAAAGGTTGCCACGACAACTTCCGCGTCAAGAACAATTGATTTGATTGTGCTACGTACGCGACGGGCTTTATGTCCGTCGCGCACGTCATAGCGGATAAAACGTCAGAAGCTCGGTGTTGCAACCGGAGGCGCCGCCGGTGCCTCGGCAATCCATTCGCCGGAGGCGAAAAACACTGCCAGCGCAGCCACACCCACCGCCAATACCAATCCTGCCTTGCTGCCGGAGATCGCGGTTGTCAGCGAATGCTGGCTGCGTTTCCAACCGGTGATCATGGGCGTCAGCAAATCGTGACGTCTCACCACCAGATAAAAGATCACGGCGGCCACATGCAGGCCGATCAATCCCAGCAACGCCCAGCCCAGATTGCGATGCAATGCGGTAAGCGAATCGCTCCTGTCTTTCCCAATCAATTCAGCCAAAGGCCCGCTGAAACTGCTGTCATCGTTGCCCAGCAGGCCCGTGACCAGTTGTGCCGCCACCACCAACAACAGCGCCCATACCGCCAAGGCGCCCAGCGGATTGTGGCCTTCGCCTTGCCATTGTCCAGTCAGGTAGGCGCGCAGTTTGCGGGGTGATGGCAGGAAACTGGAAAAACGCGCGTGGTGCGAACCCAGCAGGCCCCATATCACACGAAAGCCCAGCAGGCCCGCGATGGTCAAACCGAAATACTGATGCCAGTCCATGGCATTGAAATTCTCGCTGATATAAGCGCCTGCCACCGCAATGGCCAGTGTCCAATGAAACAGCCGCAAGGGCAGGTCCCAGACTTTGATCTTGTTCACTTCAACAACCTCTGATGTTCAATACTGGCCGGCATCGGCCGGGTGAGACAGGCCCTTGCCAAGCAAGTTCGATTCCAGCGCCGCAACGACGATGACATCGACCGCCAGCGGATATCCATTGCGCACATGCTGATCCATTGCTGACACCCCAACATCCATTTGGACTGGCTGCTGCTGTGGCAGCAGTGGCCGGGTTGCTCGAGGTGAGAAATCTAGCACAACAGGCCGCAGCCTATGGAGTGCGGACTGATTCTGCCAATGGCATGGCTTGTGCTATTCCCCACATCTCGGCGTGGCAATTCACGTCGCCCCTTGATCCATATTGATTGAATGCGCAGGAGCTCCCCATGAATTTGAAATACGCGCCGTTTGCCCTGGCGTTGTTGCTTGCCTTTCCCGGTACCGCTGCCAATGCAGCAGACGCACCTGCCAAGCCGGCGACCGCCCAGAAGGCTGACCCTCGCTATACCTACAAGACACCCCGTCTGACCCGCGCGCAGTTCGATGCGTATCTGAAAAAGCCGGATCAGTTGGCTGTCATCGACGTGCGCCGCCCGGACGAACTGATCACCAATGGCAGCTTCCCGGCGTTCATCAGCATCCAGAACAGCGATATCGAGAAAAACCTGGCTTACATCCCAAAAGACCGGTCGCTGGTGCTGGTATCCAATCACGCACACCGCGCCGGAGCGACCGGTGATCTGCTGTCCGGCAAGGGCTACAAAGTCGTGGGCGCTATCGGTTCGCTGGATTATGAAGAAGAAGGCGGCACCATTGCCCGCATCACCAAGCCGGAACCCGTTGCCCAGGTGAAGCAGTAACAGTGTCAGCGCACTACAGTAGCGGACCTGGACAATGACCTGGTGGATGACATTCGCGGAGCAACTGGAGGAATCGTCACTGGCAGTGGCGGTGCATGAATCCTTCATTGCCTATCCGCTGATAGAAGGGGCCCATTTGCTGGGACTGGCGTTTTCGGTGGGGCTGCTGGCCATCATCGATCTGCGTCTGATCGGCGTGGGCTTTCGTAATGTTCCCAGCGACCTGTTGTTGCGTACATTGCGGCCGTGGATGCTGGGTGGTTTTGTCGCCACCTTCGTGACGGGCCTGGTGCTGTTCGCCACGTCGGCCG